>JAAAPH010000516.1 GCA_009908415.1 Bacteroidota bacterium | reverse complement strand
GGCCCGACCGTCACGTCGAACGCCCCGTTCGATTGGCGTGCGAGCCGCTGTGCCCGTTTCAGCACGGTAAACAGCGGGTCGCTGACTGGGACGGGCGAACCGCCCGACCGGGCGTTCAGGCGGTTGAGTTCGCTTGACCGGCGGTAGCTACTTAGCATGCTATCCAGCGTGGCGATGCGCTGGAACGCCGCTTCTGCCGCGCGTTGAACCGTAGCATCGGACGGCGCGTACAGCACGATGCGTACCTCCATCCCCATGTGGATCTGGCGGTAGACGTGCCGGTCGAGCGCGCCATGCTGCGCTGCCGCGGGGCCGCCTAGCAGAAGGCTCGCGATAAGCAGCAGCCCGGCGCGGCGGTACCCCCCTTGCATCCCCATTCTGACGTTTCCAAACGCTGATCTCATGCGTAGCTCTCTGTTCTTCCCACGAATCGCCTTCCTTCTGGCCTTCGGGCTTTTCGTCACAATGGGCCCGGCGGCCGCCCAGCCGCTCGCCTCCGCCGCTCCGGCCGTCACCGAGCGCGACACGCTGACGCGGTTCGAAGAGACCATCCCGGGTACGCTCGTGACCTTCGAAATGATACCCGTTCCCGCCGGTTCCGTCACCATCGAAACGCCGGACGGTCCACAAGAGGTCGAGGTCGGTCCGTTCTGGATGGGCAAGACCGAGGTGGCATGGGACGCGTACGACGTATATGTGTACGGCCTCGACAAGAACAACGAAGGGATGAGCGACGCCGAGGCCGATGCGATATCCCGCCCGAGCAAGCCGTATGTGCTGCCGGGCGAAGACTTCGGCCACAAAGGCTATCCGGCGCTGGCCATGACGCGCCAGGCGGCGGCCGCGTACGGGCAGTGGCTGTCTGCAAAGACGGACCGGACGTACCGCCTGCCCACCCGCGCCGAGTGGAAGCATGCGTGCCAGCTGGGCATGGCCGATGCCCTCGCGGCTGGCCCGGAGGCCCTGGAGCAACACGCGTGGATCGCCTCGAACGCCGAGAAGCAAACGCATCCGGTCGGCGCCTCGACCGCCGACGCTCTTGGCCTCCATGACATCATCGGCAACACGGCCGAATTCGTGGCGGATGCCGATCCGAACGACGATGCGCCGCCGGTTGCATGGGGCGGCTCGTACCGCACGGAGGCGTCAGCCGTGAGTTGCGACGCACGCATCGAGAAGACTGCCGCGTGGCAGCGGTCGGACCCGCAGCTGCCCAAGAGCCAATGGTGGCTTTCCGACGCGCCCTTCGTCGGCTTCCGGCTCGTGCGCGTGCCCTCTTCGGCGTCGCAGGCCGGAGGCGGCGAGTAACCCACAGAAAGCGCTTTTCTTTCGGGAAGAAAAAGCCGTATATTTAACGATCGATACGGTATCCAGCCGCTGAGGGGCGGCCTTCGCTTGCATACTTCATCAAGCCCAGCCACGACCATGAGCACTGACTCCCAACATTTCGACCGCATTTCGCGTCGTGACTTCGTCAAACGCACCACCGTCGCCACGGCCGGGTTGTCGGCCGGGCTGATGGCCTCGGGGAATTTTGCCTACGCGGGCGCCACGGACACCTTGCGCATCGGACTGATCGGATGCGGCGGGCGCGGATCCGGCGCCGCCAACGATGCCGTGCAGTCGGCGGAGGGGGTAGAACTCGTTGCGATGGGCGACCTCTTCGAGGATCGGCTGGAATCGTCGCAGGAGACCCTGAAGGAGGCCCTGGGCGACAGCTACAAGGTGGATGCCGATCACAGCTTCATCGGCTTCGACGCGTATCAGCACGTGATTGACAGCGACGTCGACATCGTGCTGTTGGCTACGCCGCCGGCCTTTCGACCCGAGCATCTGCGCGCGGCCATCGAGGCGGGCAAGCACGTGTTCATGGAGAAGCCGGTGGCCGTGGACCCGGTCGGCGTCCGCTCGGTGATGGCGTCGGCTCGCATGGCCGAAGAGAAAGGGCTCGCCATTGTGGCCGGGACACAGCGCCGCCACGACCCGGCCTACATCGAAGCGATGCGACGCATCCACGACGGCGCCATCGGCGAGGTCAAGGCCGCGCAGGTCTACTGGAACCAGGGCGGGCTGTGGCTGCGCGAGCGTAAGCCCGGCATGTCCGACATGGAGTGGCAGGCCCGCAACTGGCTCTACTTTACGTGGCTTTCCGGCGACCACATCGTCGAGCAGCACGTTCACAACATCGACGTGGCCAACTGGGCGCTCCAGGGCCACCCGGTGAAGGCACTCGGCGTGGGCGGCCGCCAGGTGCGCACCGACCCGTCTTACGGCCACATCTACGACCACTTTGCCATTGAGCTTGAGTATCCGAACGGCGCCCACGTGCTCAGCATGTGCCGCCAGCAGGATGGCACGCCGCGCCGGGTGGCCGAACACATCATCGGCACGCGGGGCACCTCCGACGGCCACTCGATGATTCAGGGCGCCACCAACTGGACGTACGAAGGCGAGGACGTGAACCCGTACGTACAGGAGCACACCAACCTGATTGCGAGCATCCGCGAGGGCGAGCCGATTAACGAAGGCCAGCGCATCGCGGAGAGCGTGATGACGGCCATCATGGCCCGCGAGGCCGCCTACACGGGCCAGGAGATCACGTGGGACGAGATGATGAGCTCCACGCTCGACCTCTCGCCCGACGCCTACGAGTTCGGTCCGATGCCCTTCCCGGAGGTCGCCGAGCCTGGCGTGACGACGCTCAACCGCACGGCGTCGCCGGGAGAACCAACCGCCGAATCGGGCGACGCGTAACGAGCGCATGATCAAGACAGCGCCGCTGCACAGAACAGGGATAGGCTCCCTCTGCGCAGCGGCGCTTTTTTAATGCCTCGCCGCATGCTACCGATCACGAGCCCCGCGTTGTATGGTGCGCTTTCGTTCCCTTCCGCTACTCCCCCTCACCGTGCTGGTATGCATCGGGCTCCTGAGCGCCTGCTCGGGGCCGTTGCCGCGCGCGGAGGCGCCGGAACCCGTGCCTGCCCTGCCCGACGTGCCTGGCGAGGTGGGGCCGCCCGCCATCGAACTGGCCTACCCGAAGCCGGGTGCCGCCCAGCCGGACGCCGATTCTACCTTTCTGTTTGGGACCGTTGGCACCGGCACGGCACGGCTGATCATTAACGACATCCGGGTGCCCGTCGCCCCCAACGGCGCCTTCCTGGCGTATCTCCCCGTGCCGCCCGACGGCCGGTACCGGCTGCGGGCCACGACCGGCGAGCAGACGGACCGCATGACGTTTGCCTACGGGCAGGCGGTAACCGTCGACGACGTGCGGCCCCTGCCGCGCGCTCGCGCAGGCACCGTCATCAGCGGGCGCGACACGCTAGACGCCGCGTCCCAGATCGTGGCGGGCCGCGACGCGCCCGGCGGGAACCGACGCTGGTTCTTCCCGCGCGGTACGCGGCTCCCCATCACCGGCGAGCTTTCCACCCACTACCGCGTCCAACTCACGCCGAACGACACCGCGTGGGTGCACAAGAATACGACGCAGCTGGGACCGCCGCTGGGCGCGGCCGAGCAGCGGGCCGGCGCGGTCCGCGTGGAACCGGCGCAGGACTGGGTGGACGTTCGGATTCCCGTAAACTACGCGCCGTTCGACATTCAGCCCGAAACAGGTCGGGTCGGCATCACGATCTACGGCCGCCAGGTGCCGAACGTGGCGCCGACCCTTTCGCCGAATGCGCTCGTGGCAGGCGTTGGATGGCGCACGGAGGCGGGCCAGAGTGCACGCCTTGACCTCGACCTGGAGCGGCCCCTCTGGGGGTTCAAAGCGTTTTACGATACCACCGGCGCGCTCGTCGTACGCCTGCGCCGTCCCCCCCAACTGGACCCGGCCGCGCCGCTGCGTGGGCTGCGCGTGCTTGTGGACCCCGGCCACCCGCCGGCCGGGACGCTGGGCCCAACGGGGCTGCTGGAGCCCGAAGCCAACCTGGCCATCGCGCTCCGCGTGCGCGACCAACTGACGGCGCGCGGGGCCGAGGTGGTGATGACGCGCACCACAGCCGCCCCACCCGAGAATGCCACCTGGGCGCCCGATGACCTGTGGGCCCGGGCCGACATGGCGATCCGCGAAAATGTCGACGTCCTCGTCTCTATTCACAACAACGCCTTTCCGGACGGGACGAATCCGTTCGAGAACGTGGGCTCGGAGGTGTACTACTTCCACCCGTTCGCACAGGGGCTCGCTCAATCGCTCGTCGATGAGATTGCTGGCGTGACGGGCCTGCCAAACCTCGGCGCGAAGCAGCGCAGCCTGGCCCTCGTGCGCCCCACCTGGATGCCGGCCGTCCTCACCGAGTCGCTCTTCATGATGTTTCCGCAGCAGGAAGCGGCCCTGAAGAATCCTGCTTACGTCAATCGGCTGGCGGCGGCCCACGTTCGCGGCCTGGAGGCCTTTGTGCAAGAGCGGTTGAGGGCAGGGCTTTGAGGTGTGCGTTCTAGGTTGGGGGCTGTCGGCGTGCGCGGAACCCACAGCGCGGGTCCGGGTGCGCCAAAAGCGCAATCCGGCTGCATGTCTTTCATTTGGCGGTCGAATTGGCGAAGTTCGCCCGATCTCTCCTTCGAGTTCACCGCCACGTCTCTACCATGCAACTCACCTTCTGGGGCGCCGCGCGCACCGTCACGGGGTCCAAGCACCTGCTCCGCCTCGACGACGGGACGAACCTGCTCCTCGACTGCGGCCTCTTCCAGGGGCGGCGCGCCGAGGCCCACGCCCGCAATACTGACTTCGGCTTCGACGCCGCCGCGATCGACGCCGTCCTTCTCTCGCACGCGCACATCGACCACGCTGGCCTCCTGCCTAAGCTCTGGAAGGAGGGATTTCGCGGTCGCATTTACGCCACCCACGCCACGTACGACCTGTGCAGCCTCATGCTGCGGGACAGCGCGTACATCCAGGAAAAGGACGTCGCGTTCGTCAACAAAATCCATCGCCGCAAAGGCAAGCCGCCCATCGAGCCGCTGTACACCATCGACGACGCCGAGCGCGTGATGGAGCACTTCGTCGGCGTCTCCTACCGCCAGCCGTTCGCGCCGGCCGCGAGCGTGCGCGTCGAATACCGCGACACCGGCCATATCTTGGGGGCGGCCTCGATGGTGCTCACGGTGCAGGAAGACGACC
>JAAAPH010000297.1 GCA_009908415.1 Bacteroidota bacterium | reverse complement strand
AGTTGATCCAGCTCGTCCTCGACGTGCTGCACCGCCGCTTCGCCGGCCACGGCTTCGACGCGGCGCACGCCGGCCGCCACGGAGCTCTCGGAGAGGAACCGGAACAGCCCGATTTCCCCGGTGGCGTCGACGTGCGTGCCGCCGCATAGCTCGACGGAGAAGTCGGGATCGAACGTGATGACGCGGACCTCGTCGCCGTACTGTTCGCCGAACAGCGCCATCGCCCCGCGCTCCAAGGCCTCGTCATACGGGACCGCGCGTTCTTCCTGCTTGACGATGTTACGCTGAATAACTTCGTTGATTTTTACTTCGATTGCGCGTAGCTCCTCGTCGGTTACGCGATCGAAATGGCTGAAGTCGAAACGGAGGCGGTCCGGTGCCACAAGCGAGCCCTTTTGCTGGACGTGGTCGCCCAGCCGGTCGCGGAGCACGGCGTGCAGCAGGTGCGTGGCCGTGTGGTGCTTCTTGATCCGCTCCCGCCGCGCGGCGTCCACTTCGGCCGTGACGGGTGCTTCTAGGTCCTCCGGCAGGCGGTCGACGACGTGAATGATGCGGTCGTCTTCCTTTTGCGTGTCCAACACACGAATTTCTTCGCCACCAATGGCCAACGTGCCCGCGTCACCCACCTGGCCGCCGCTCTCGGCGTAGAATGGAGTACGGCTCAGTTCGAGTTCGTAGCGTTCACCGCCGTCGGTTTCGAGAGAGCGAACCGCACGGATCTGGGAAGTCTCAACCCTAGTCTGGTCGTAACCTGTAAATTCAGAACCTTCGATGTCTTTTAGACGAATCCAACCACCTGGCTCTTTAACGGTCGCCGAAACAGAATCGCCAAGTGATAGAGAATCCTTAACGTTAACTTCGACATCTTTGAAATTCGATGCCTTCCGTGCGCGGTTCTTTTGCCGGTCCATCAGCTCCTGATAGCCCGCCATGTCCACGTCGAGCCCTTCTTCGCGGGCCATGAGGCGGGTGAGGTCGATCGGAAAGCCATACGTGTCGTGGAGCAGGAAGGCCACCTGCCCGGGCAGCTTCCCCTCCCGCGCGGTGCGGGCGAAGTCGCGGAGGATGTCGCTGCGGTCCTCGGCATCCACATACGCTTTCTCCAAAAGATCCATGGCCTTGGCGTCCTGCTGGAGCGCGCCGAGGAGCCCATCGGTGACCTCGCCGTCCTTTTCGACGAAGCTTTCGACGTGGGGGGTGATGCGCTCAAACATTTGTATGCCCGTCCCGAGCGTCTCCAGGAAGCTTTCCTCCTCGGCACGGATGGCCTGCTCTAGGTAGTCCTGGCGCTGGTCTAGTTCCTCGAACTGCCCACCCATCTTTTCACGCAGCGGGTCGACGAGCTTGTAGAGGAAGGGCTCGCGCAGGCCCAGCGTCTGGTAGCCGTAGCGGACGGCGCGGCGCAGGATCCGGCGGATAACGTAGCCGCTCCCCACGTTGCCCGGCGTTACGCCATCGGCAATGGCGAAGGCGATGGCGCGGATGTGGTCGGCCACGACGCGCAGCGCGATGCGCACCTTCTTGCGCTCATCCGGGTCGTCGAGGTCGATGGCGTTGTACCCTTGCACCTCCTCACGGGGCGACAGGTCGGCGGCGGTCTGCAGCAGCGGCGCAAACAGGTCCGTGTCGTACGTGGAGCTGCGCCCCTGCAGCACGGCCACGATACGCTCGAAGCCCATCCCCGTGTCCACGTGCTGGTCGGCGAGCGGCTCCAGGCCGCCGTCGGATTGAGCATCGTACTGAATGAAGACCAGGTTCCAGATCTCCATCACCTCGGGGTGGTCTTTGTTGACGAGCTTGGCGCCGGGCGTCATGGCCCGCTCGTTGTTCGGCCGCAGGTCGATGTGAATCTCGGAGCACGGCCCGCAAGGGCCCGTGTCGCCCATCATCCAGAAGTTTTCCTTCGAGGGCTCGTACAGCACATGGTCGGGGTGGATGGTGGTCTCGCTCTTCCAGAACGCGGCGGCCTCGTCATCCGGGTCCAGCCCGAGCGCATCGTCGCCTTCGTGAACGGTGGCGTAGAGCCGGTCCGGGTCGAGCCCCCAGGTCTGCGTGAGGAGTTCCCAGGCCCAGCGGATGGCCTCTTGCTTAAAGTAGTCGCCAAAACTCCAGTTGCCGAGCATCTCGAAGAAGGTGTGGTGGTACGTGTCGTGCCCCACCTCTTCGAGGTCGTTGTGCTTGCCCGAGACGCGCAGGCACTTCTGCGTGTCGGCCGCGCGGTGGTATGGCCGCGACCCGGTGCCCAAGAACACGTCCTTGAACTGATTCATGCCGGCATTCGTGAAGAGCAGGGTACTGTCCCCCTGCGGCACGAGCGACGCGCTGGGTACGATCTCGTGGTTCTTCGCGCGGAAGAAGTCTAGAAACTCTTCGCGGATCTGCTCGGACGTTTTGACGGCGGAGGTCGTCGGCGTGCTCATGTAGGACGAAGTGGATTGGAGGTAAAACGCAGGTGGGGGGCGGCGGGTCAGGCTTCAGCGAAGATGTCGTCCACACGGACGCTCAACTCCATCGCTGCATCCTCGACGACGCCTTCGGTGAACGTGGTGGACCTTGGGCGCTCGTCCGAAGCCGCAATCGTGTGCCCCGAGAACGCGCTGCGCACGGTAAACGCTGGCTCATAGGTTGATAAGCGCAACAATTTGAAAGCGCAACAATACGCCGCTTCCCCGCTCCCGCCCGTAGTCGGATCGCGTCGTGGGCGTGTCCATAATGCAGCCGGTTGGTGACAAGCGCTGGGAAATCGGATGGCACACGAAGTAAATGTACTATCGGTCGCGTGAGAGCCCGTTCCCCCGCCCGGCGCCGGCGTGCGTGCTTCCCCCCCGCGCTGTCTCGCCTCGCTCACGCTTGGTCGCTGGGGGTGGCGGGCGACACGTACGGGTGCCCGTCGATGAAGAACCGCCACGGCCGCTCCACGCCCTTCGAGATACCGATGCGCGAGGAGGTCGCCATGTCGAACGAACGGGGCTCTTCCAGCGCTGCGAAGAAGAGGGGCGGCTCGGTCAGCATCGTGCCGTGGAAGGCGTCATCGATGCCGAACGCCTCGGTCAGCTTGCCCGGCCCATTCGTGAGGTCTTGCCGGCGGCGGGCTGCGCTGCGGCGCTGGTGCATAACGCCGTCCCCTTCGAGCGGCTCCACGGCGCGGATGAGTACGGCCCCGCCGGTTCCTTCCGGCTCGGTGACGACGTTCAGCAACCAGTGCATTCCGTAAATCAAGTAAACGTATGCCGTCCCGGGCGCCCCAAACAGCTCGATGCCGCGCCCTTCTTGTTGGAGCGTTCCAGTGGCCTCGTCATACAATCCCCAGCCATGAAACGCCGGGTCGTCCTGGGTGTAGGCTTCCGTTTCCACGATCCGCCCCACCTGTCGCTCGCGGCCCGCCTCGGTGTGCACGAGCACAGTGCCGAGCAAGTCTTGTGCGACGGCCACGGTAGGCCGCGCAAAGTAATCGGCGGAAAAGGAGGTCATGCAATGATGTTGTGGTCTGTAATTTGTACCATGATGCGGAGGCCCGCAACGGACCGGTTTGCCTTCCGCCGGATGGCACGCGTTATTGCAGATGCAGTTCGTTGCATGGCCTCGTGTGTTCTTCCGTTCCTGTACCGCGATTGCCCGTCCCTCGCTCGCCCGCACGAAACCATCGCCGGCCGCCGTGATGCCTGATACGTCCCCGCTTGTCATCCCCGAGGATGCCATTGAAGTGTTGTCGCGTGACTTCGAGGCGACGCCCGAGAGCCGGCTCCTGGTCAACGTGCCGCGGGCCAATGTAACGCTTCAACCCGGTGCGTCCAACCGCATTGAGATCCGGGTGTATATGGCTGGCTGTGACAAGGACGCGGCCTACGCGTACCTGGACGACCTCGGCCTGCGCACGCGGCATGCTGAGGACGTGGTCCGCGTGAAGCCTGACCTCACGCCGCAGCACGACACAAATTGGTGGCGGCGCCAGCGCGAGCGGGTCGGCACCATGTACGTGGATCTGCGCCTGCCGCGTACGTGCAACGCCGACATCCAGGCGGCGGCCGGGGCCATCGAAGCCGCCGATCTCGGCGGGAAGCTCGCCCTGGAGATCAACGCCGGTCGACTGGTGGCGGCCAACCTGCACGGCCAACTCGAAGTATTTGCGCGCAGCAGCGAACTCGACCTAAGCGGCTTCAAGGGCAAAAGCGCCGCGCTCAACATCTACACGAGCACGCTGCACCTGGACGGCGCAGAGGCCGACCGGCTCGACATCGAGGCCGCGGCGAGTCCGCTCCGCCTTCGCAACCTGGCGGGCACCACGCGCATTACGTCGCACGGCGGTTCGACCCATGTGCGCACCGTCCGGGGCAGCCTCCGCGCTTCCGTGTTTGGCGGCCGCCTCGACGTGGCCGACCTCGAGGAGGCCGAGACCGAACTGACCGCCTCCGGCGGCGATATCTTCATCGGTCTCCCCTCCTCGGCCGGCGCCGACATTTCGCTGCGAGCCGACCAGATTGCGTTTGACCCGGGCCTGAACTTTGAGGGCGACCGCGAACCCGAATACGTCGACGGCCACCTTAACGGCGGCGGACCGGCCCTCCGCGCTCGGACCCATCGTGGCACCATCCACTGCGAGCGGGACTGATCCCTCTCACCGCTCGACCAGCCGCATGGTAGCTCGGCGCCTCTTGCCGCCGTCAATCTCGGTGAAAACGTGCTCCAACTCGTCCTGCTTGCTCTTGATTTGCGCCTTGATCCGCGCGGCCTTTTCGGGGTTGAAGGCGCAGCGGCGATGGAGGATGTCATCCAGCTGGAGCACCCGATAGATCAACTGGTTCAGGCGGCGGTACGCCCGCTGCCGCTCGTAATCCGCCGGCCGATCAGGGGTGGTCGGTGCGTCATCGGCAGCGGAGGGCGTCTCAACCAGTCGTAGCATGATGGGTGGATGCGTTTGGAAGCCACAGCGCGCGGCCTCAACGCGTCAGTGTACGGAGCGCATCGCGCAGCGCCTCCGGATCGGTCGTGGGCGCCTCGCACTGGTACTGCTCGCACACGTACGCAGCAGCCTGGCCGTCGAGCGCCTGATGCGCGCTCGTAAAAGGAGCATAGCGCGTGAGCAGCGGTTCGTCCTGGTCGGTCTGGCGCAACAACACGACGG
>JAAAPH010000331.1 GCA_009908415.1 Bacteroidota bacterium | reverse complement strand
GGCGCTTCCTGCGGCACGTCCTGTATCAGGGCTTTAACACGGACGAGGCGGGCCGCCCTGCGTACGACGGCATCTACGCCATCACGGCCGGTGCCGGACGCGGGAGCTTCAACCACCGCTTCGCCCAGCCCTCGCGCGACGCGCATCGCTACTCGGCCTTCTTCTACCCGACCGACCTCTTCCCCTTCACAAGCCGCGTGCAGCGCGACCCGCGGACGTGGCGCAGCGACGGGCTGATGGCGCACCCGCACGACTCGACGCACGCGCCGAAGACGTTTTACGTGAACACAGGCTACGAGTACTGGGGCCGCGCCGCCTCGCTCATCCACACGACGCCGGACGGCACCGCCGACGTCGCGCCGCGGCCTCACGAGCGGATCTACCACCTCGCCAGCACGCAGCACTTCCCGTGGCAATTCCCGCCGCAGGCCGACATGCAGTTCGGGTCCCAGCCCGATGTCTACCGCGGCAATCCGCTCGACCAGAGCGTGAACTACCGGGCGCTGCTCGTGCGCCTCGCCGAGTGGGTGGAAGGCGACCCGCCGCCCCCGAGCCGGTACCCGCGCGTGGCGGAGGGCGAGCTCGTCCCGACCGGTGCCCTCGACGTACCGGCCATCCCCGGCGTGGATTGGCCCGATGTGATCCACACCGCGTACCGCGCCGACTACGGGCCGCGCTGGCGCACCGACGGCATCGTCGACTCCCAGCCGCCGGTGCTCGACGGCACCTTCGGCGTGCGCACGCCGCAGGTCGACCGCTTCGGCAATGAGGTCGGCGGCGTGCGCAATGTGGGCCTCCGCGTGCCGCTCGCCACGTACGCGCCGTGGAGCCTGCGCCTCGACGCCCCCGCCAACCGCGACGAGATCGCCGACTTCTGGGGGACCTACGTTCCGCTTCCTCCGACGCGTGCCGAGAAGCAAGCCACCGGCGACCCGCGCCCGGCCATCGAGACGCTCTACGACGGCCAGGCCGATTACCGGCAGCAGGTGGAGCAGGCCGCCGACGCGCTCATCGACGCGGGCTTCCTGCTGCCGGACGACCGCACCCGCGTGATCGACCGCGCCGAGGCCGCGTGGGACTGGGCGCACGCCGACGAGTGACATTGGCTTGCGCCCCCGTGATCATCAGGCGCACCCGGCATAGGTATCACACCTTTATCACGCTTTCGGAGATAGCGCGCGCTTTCGCTTCCTGGCGCTCGAGTGTACTATGGATGTCCACGTGAAGCGACCATGGAGCGCTGTGGAATCTCGTGCGCCCTGTAACCATTCAGGATCGCACTCGTCCATTGGCCGCGAGCGCGTAGTCTTCGCGGCCGTTGTATGGTGCAACCTGCGCGCCTCCGTACCTCACCCATCTCACACTACTACGCTCACAAATAAGGAGGAGAGCTGCTATGCATCCTTCCAAAGCCATTTTTCGATCATTGATGGCCGTGCTGCTGGTCGTCGGCCTGACCGGCTGTGCGGACCAACTCACGGGCACGAACCAAGCCGAAACACGAACCGCTCCCTCGGATCCAGTCGCCCAACTCGCTAAAGACGGCGAGGCCATGGCCGAGGTGCAAATCATTCATAACGCCGACGATCCGAAGGCGCGTGTCGTGGACGTGTACGTCGGCCAGCCGAATGAGTCCGGCGACACCGAGTTCGTGAAGGCGCTGGACAACTTCAAGTACCGCACAGCCACCGGCTTCCTGGAGCTGCCGACCGACATCGAGGTCGCCGTCGCCCCGGCGAACAGCCGCAGCGTCGACGACGCGATTGCTACCTTCTTTGAAGACACGACACTGAACGAAGGCGAGAAGTACATCGTCGTGGCCGACGGCGTGCTGCCGGGCTTCACCGACAAGCCACCGTTTGAAGGCAATCCGGAAGGGCTGAACATCGCGTTCAACCTGTACCCCTATACGCCCGCCCGCGCCGAGGCTACGGGTGACGGTGTTGACCTGCTGGCGTTCCATGGCGCCACCGATGCGACGACCGTGGACGTTGCCGTCCAAGGTGGTCCGACGCTCGTCGATGACATCTCGTACGGCAGCTTCCAGGGCTACGTCGAAGGCGTTGCGCCGGGCGAATATGTGCTCGACGTAACGACGGCCGACGGCAGCGCGACGGTCGCCTCCTTCAACGCCAACCTGTCAGAGCTGGGCGGCTCGGCGATTACCGTCGTGGCCTCCGGCTTCCTGACGCCGCCGCCGGGACCGAAGTTTGGCCTGCTGGCGGTCACCGCGGACGGGACGGTCCTTGAGCTTCCTCGGGTTGACGATGAGGGCGACGAGGACGACGGTGTGACCGAATACGAAGCCGAGCTCGAAGGGGAGAACCAAGTACAAGACGGCGAGGTCGTCGGCGTAGAGACGGATGCCGAAGGCGAAGTGGAGTTCAAGTACATCCGCGCCCAGAACGAGCTGCGGTATAAGATTGAGCTCGAAGAGATCGAGGAAGCCACCCAGGCGCACATCCACCTCGGCGGCCCCAGCGAGAACGGACCGGTCGTCGCGTTCCTCCTGCAGTTCACGGAGAACATCGATGGCTCCGGAGACGGCGAGCCCCTCTCGACCGACGACACGTTCGTCAAGGAAGGCACCATCACGGCCGACGATGTGATCGGCCCGTTGGATGGCGACCTCGAATCCCTCATCGCCGAGATGAACGCCGGCAACACTTACGTGAACGTCCACACCACCGAGAACGTACCTGGCGAGATTCGCGGCCAGATCGAACTGGAAGACGATGGTGATGAGGATGATGACGACGAGGACGACGACGATGAGGATGAAGGAGACTATGGCGACGAAGGTTAACGCCTAGTCCGAACGCACATCGCGCATCGTGAAAGGGGGCTCCTCCATCCGGGGGAGCCCCCTTCGTTTATGGCCATAGAACCGACGGCCGCCTTGTCACCACTTACACTCGGCCCCCACCACTCACCGCACGACGGTGATGCGACGGTGCGCAACGCGCCCGCCGGCTTCGAGGCGAAGCAGGTACACCCCGCTTGCGAGCCGGTGTCCATCGAGGGTGACCTGCTTCTGCCCGGCGACCTGCGTCGCATCGACCAGCACGGCCACGCGGCGCCCGAGGGCATCATACACGGCGAGGCGCACCGGACCCGGTCGCGGCAGGTCGTAGTGGATCGTGGTCTGGTTGCGGAAGGGATTGGGCACGTTGCTCCGCAGGGCGAACCGCACGGGGGCGCCCACCTCGACTTCGATCGCCTCCGAGTACGTGGCCGCGCCGTCATGATCGATCTGCCTCAGGCGATACGCCACCTGCGTTGCATGTGCCGGGAGGTCGCTGTCGCGAAAGCGATACGGCTGCGGCTCGGTCGTCGTCCCGGCCCCGCTCACAAAGCCGATGCGGGTAAACGCCGGGGCAGGCGTCGCGTCGCTGATCGGACGCCGCTCCACCGCGAAGCCCGCGTTGTTCGTCTCCGACGCCGTGGTCCACGCGAGCGTCACCACGCCGGCCTCGGCCGACCGCCCCGTGAACTCTACGAGTTCGACGGGGAGCACCGATCCGCTGAAGGCATACGCCCGGCCGGCCCCATCGGGACTCGCGTCGGGATCTTCATGCGGTGCTCCAACGATCGGATCCGCTCGTCCATCGGAACGGGGCGCCCCCGCCACGGCTCCCCCGAAGCCGCCGTTGGTTTCCGCGCTGGGCGAGGTGAGCGTGAAGTAGGGCGACTCCTCGGTGCCGCTGAAGACATACGCCCGACCGGCGCCGCTCGACTCGCCGTCCGCCCCGATGAGCACATCGGGCAGGCCGTCCCCATTGCCGTCGCCCACCGTAGCGACGGCGATCCCGAAAAAGCCATCTGCTGCCTCGGTGGGCGACCGAAGCGTTTGGAGCCGCGCCCCATCCGCTCCGCTGAAGAGATAGACGCGACCGGCGCGGCTTGGGCTCCCTCCTGGAGCTTCCCCACTCGCTCCGATCACCAGGTCGGGAATGTCATCGTCATCGATGCTGCCCCCAAGGCCTGCGACTGCTCCTCCAAAGTTACCACCGGAAGCTGGGCTCGCTGAGTCGAGTGTAAAGAGCGGACTGCGCGTTGCCCCCTGCACCGCCCCGCTGAACACATGA
Organism: Bacteroidota bacterium; assembly: GCA_009908415.1. Lineage (GTDB taxonomy): Bacteria > Bacteroidota > Rhodothermia > Rhodothermales > Salinibacteraceae > JAAAPH01. The sequence goes on along the minus strand of JAAAPH010000331.1, from coordinate 1,056 downwards.
GCGCGCCCCCCGTCGTTGGTTCCTTCCGCTGTCGCCCCCACCAGCACGTCGGGCACGTCGTCGCCATCAACATCGCCGATGCCTGCGACGGCCTCTCCGAAGCGGCCAAACGTTTTTGGGCTGGGCGACTCGAAGGTGGCGAGCCACGTTCCATCGGCCCCGCTGAAGAGATAGGCCCGGCCGGCGTTCGTGTTGTTTATCAAGTTTTCCTGTGGCGCCCCGACCAGTACGTCGCTGCGCCCATCTCCGTCTACATCCCCCACGCCAGCCACTGAAAAGCCAAACTGCCCGCCACGCTCCTCATTTTGAGACGTAAGCTCTCGCGTGCTCGCAAATCCACTGATATTGCGCACGATGTATGCGCGCCCGGCCCCATCCGGACTCCCATCGTCGGTTTCCCCGCTGGCGCCGATCAGGATATCGTCCTCCCCATCCCCATTCGTATCCTCAATGCCTGCGACCGCCGTGCCGAACTGACCGCTGGCCGTCTCATTCAGGGAGGCAGGATCAAGCAGTACTGAACCGTCTGTCCCACTTATGACGTACACCCCTCCCGCATCGGTCACATTTCCGGTGAAACTTTCATCTTCAAAAGGCGCGCCGACCACGACATCCGCTACGCCATCGCCGTTGATGTCGGCCAGCCCGCCGACGGCCGCGCCAAACGCGCCGTTCATCTCTTCGTTGGGGGACGCGAGCGTTTTCGGGTCGGGCTGGGCGAGGGCGGTCGTGCTGAGCACCCCCAGCAGAACGAGAAGGGCCAGACGGCGGTACCAACGCATGAAAACCTGAACATTCAGCGGAGAAGGACACGGGGCAGCCTGCATCGTCAATGTCGAACTCCTACCCCGGGGATGCAATGTCTTTTTTCCGCCCCACGACGCCCCGATCCGGATGAGTCTCCCCCCATTTCCCGCGTAACCATGGAGCGTACTATCGACATCCACGACGAGTACGAGCAGCTTTGCGCGTTCTACGACACGACCGCCGACCGGCTCGACGCCTCCAACGACGTGCTCTTTGGCGTCCGGCCTGACGCCTCGGGATGGTCACCGG
>JAAAPH010000460.1 GCA_009908415.1 Bacteroidota bacterium | reverse complement strand
CACAAGCCTTCGTGGTCGACCATCTCCTTCTTCGGCCAGCCGACCATGCGGATGCCCAAGCCCGAGGGGGCGTCGCGGCTCTTCCAGAAGAGCACCACGCCGCCGTCTTCAGGGAGCAGTCCGTCCCACTCCATCATCACCTTCCAGATGCGCTCGCGCACGGCTTTCTTCAGGCGGGGCGCTGCATAGACGCCGGGTGCGATCTCGTGCATGCACGACGCCAAAAAGCCATTGAACCGGTTCGGCGTATTACGCGTCACTGCGATCGTCATCGCCATCGAGGACCTCCTTGATATCGTCAATCATCTGCGGGATCACGTTCTTTTTGCGCAGCGTGCGCCCGGCCAGTCGTCGCGTGATGCCTTCGATGTCGCCGTTCCGCTGGGTCTGCCGTTTCGCGGCGCGAAAGGCGATGGGCAGGGTCGTGCTACTGCGGTACAGGTCGGCGACGTCCAGCGCAAAGGCGTGGCCGGACGACTCGTGGATGAAGCCGAGCTGCGGAACCGTCCCGGTGACCGCCACGGCGATGCGGGCCGCGGCATACACGGCCGTAGCTGCGTGGTTGATGGCTTTGTTTACGGCGTTCGCAGACTCCGGATTGTTGCGGTCGTAGCGCCGGCCGTGCCACTCGACGCTGTACTGCTCGGCGAGGCGCTGGTAGACCTGCTTCATCCGGGCGCCTTCGACGCCGCGCAGCGAGTCGATGTCGCGCATGTGAGCGGGCAGCTCGCCGCCGAGGCGCATGCGGTACATGGCCCGCGCTACGTCTACGCGCCGGTCTGGATCAGCCCATAGCTCCGCGTGCATACGAGCGCGCTTGGCGCGGTCGGGGCCGAGCGGGGCACTCACCGCGTAGAGCCGCACGCCCTTCGAGCCGACGGCCAAGAGGCCCGTCTGCTGCCGCGCCAGGAGCCGCAGCGCATCGTGGCTGATGACGGTGCCGGGGCCGAGCAGCAGGTTCGCGATTTGTTGGAGCGGGATGTCGTAGGCGCCAGCCTCCAGTTGGTCGTTGCCGGCCGTGGCGAAGACGACGGTGCCGTCTTCCACGGTGACCCGACCGCGCTCGAGCCAGAGCAGCCCGTGGCGGTCGGCCTGGGGTACGCGCGCGGTGTCGAGGCCGAGGCGTCCTTTGAGGGGCATGGGGAAGGGGGAGTAGCGAAGGGGGAATGGGGGATCAGTCGTCGGAAGGCAGAGGGCGTGTCCGTATGCGCGTCTCCTCTACAACAGTGAAGCGACCGGTCCACTCGTGACGCGACCGCAACGCTCGAATGACAAGGTCTGTTACCGTTGTTGGAGCAGACGGCGTGAAGCGGAGGAGAATAACCCCGCAGGATGTCGGAAGGCGGGTGCGAAAGGCGAGTTCGCCGAAGTCTTTGTCGAACGTGAGGATGGTGCGTTCCTCCGCAGTGGCTTTTCTCAGGAGGACTTCGTCGTCAGCACCCGGATCGGCCGTTTGGATCCAGACGACATCATGCCCCTCGCTGCGAAGTGCATCGACGGTATGGCGCGGGATGTTCTGGTCCGCAAGCAGACGCATCATGTATCCGGATCAGGAGCCAGCGGATAGACGCGCTCGGATTTGAGGATGTCGCTCGCGTAGTGCAGGCAGGCCCGAACGTCCTCGCGCGTGAGCGCCGGATATTGATCGAGAAGATCGTCGACGGTCCATCCCTGCGCCAGCAGATCGACGACAAACTCGACGGCCAGCCGCGTGTCTTTCACGACCGGTTTGCCCGCTAAAACGTCGGGGTTCGTTTCAATGTGGTCGCGCCAGTTCATGGTGCTCTGCGTCCCGTTGATGGGGTGGAAGGTTCGTGATTGTCTGCCGCTACAACGTGAAGCGGAGTACCGCCGATCCAATGGAGCAGCAGATAACCGAGGCCGCGCCCCGCATCCGAATAGGAGGTTTCGATGATTCGTCAACTTCGGCATGCACACGTCCAAACGTCCATCCTTCCACACGTCCACACGCCCATACACAAATCACGCCCGGCGGATTTTGAGCATGCCGAATCCGAAGGTCTTGTGGCGCCCGACGCCGGAGCGGAGCACCGCCATGAAGGCCTCGGGGTCCGTCACGGTGAGCGTCCCCGTGAGGGTCACATCGGGGCGCTTGATTTGCGTGGTACCGCCCCCGCTGTGATCGCGGCGGGTCATGCGTTCGATGGAGAACCGCTCCATCCGGACGCGTTCGACGCGGGCGCCGCCCCGGATGTCAAACTGGCGCCGGAGCCAGTCGCGGTAGACCTGCTCGCGGGAAAGCTCCTCGTCCGGACAGTGCCACGCCCTGTTCAGAAACGCATCCACCTCTTCGCCTTCCGACCAGGAGCGCGTTCCGTTTCGGGTTTCGACTTCGCCGGCCGACGACTTCCGGATAACCGGGCAGGCGCGGAGTTCGAACTGGAGGCCCATGCCTTCGGGAAAGGTCTCGGGCATAGGCTTGGCGGCCATCCGGTCCCAGTCGCATATGGAGTAGACGGTTGGGGAGGCGTCCACTTGCGCACTCGTCTGGAGCGTGTCGGCGTCTGTCTCCGTATAGCCGAGCACGCGGACCTGCCGCCCGTTCTGCGATTCGTTCTCGATGCTGAAGGGCTTGGGGGCGTCGTCCCGGAAGAGTTCACCAATGGCACAGTGGACGAGGTAGTTGGTGTCGGTGCGGCGCAATGGCAGCCGGAGCATCCGGCCCAACTGCGTCAGGCCTTTGGCGTCGAGCCAGCATTGCACCATGTGGAGGGGGGAAGTGGTTGTGGCGGGGGCGTTAGGACTACTCATCGGCTTCGGAGATTTTTGAGTCGAGTTGGACGTGCAGGTCACCGTGGGCCAGCCAGCGCTCACCGGTGTGGATCTGGTTGGCCCAGTCGCGACGGTCGGTGACGGGTTGGCGCATGGATTCGTCGACTGGATCGTCATCAGCGGGCGCATTGGCCTCTGGATGCGTGGGCCACCAGGCCGGGTACGTTGGCCCTGCGTCGGCACGCGGGTGCATGGGCGCGGCGGCAAGCGCCTCCACCAACCCGGCTGCGTGCCGCCGGCCGAGAACAAGTGGCGCGGCGGGCAGGCACGGCTTGCGTCCGAGGAAAAGGGGGCGGGCCGGCTGCTCCAAGGCGTGCTGTACGTCATCGAGCGTCGGCGTTTTACTGGGCGGATCGAGCGTAAGAGCAATGGTGTGCACCGCATCGGCCCAGTAGTCGCGCTCGCGGATGTGGGTGCCGCTGCTGGCGGACCCACCTTTGCGCGTCTCCAGTGCGCCGCGCGTGGTCCAGGCCCGCTCGTCGTCCATGTACGGCGTGCCCAAATCGACGGTCTGGTAATCCTGCACCTGACGGCCCCGGCGATCCTGGCGCGAGGCATACCGCACCCGGTCTTGCAAGCGCGTCAGGCGCTCTGTATCGGCATGATCGAATCCGAGCGCGTTGCCGAGCAGCCCCGTGACCATCGACAGCGCAGGATAGGGCTGGATGACCCCGCGGCTATCCACAATGGGCGCACCGAAGCTCATGAGAGGGCTATCGAATCGGAGGAGAAGGACATCCATCATGCGTGGGTAATCTGGTTGGCAGTCCACTGAGCGATGTCGGGCACAGTCGTGGTGTCGTCCACACCCACCTGTTCGGGCAGGCCGTTCACCGGACCCATGGCGGCAAGCTTGCGCGCGGTCGTGTGGCCGTACATGCCGTCCATTTCGTGCATGTACGCGCCCAGCTTCTCGTAGCTCGCTTCAAGCACGTTCTGGTTGGGAGCGGCTTCCTGAAATGCATTTGCTAGCGTGCGAGGCTGAGCCGTGCCGCTTTCCGCAAGCAAGCACTGCGCATGGGCGTACGGGGCCGTGGAGCCGAGCTTGGCGCCGGGCGACACCGTGGTCATCAGATGAACAAAACGCTGCATCACCTCCGCGGCGAGTTCACGATCGGCCTCGTGCCAGTCGTTGCGCTCTACGCCTTCGAGGTTGGATACGAGCAGGGGCACGTCCACCACCACGTAGCTGTAGAATAGCCCGGAGGTGAGCTCTTGCGTGTTGATGTGCCCGGCGCCCAGTTCGCCACTTTCTTCGGGCTCGTCGCGCCGCAGTTCATCGACCGCAGAGAAGTAGTCGCTTTCTGCCTCCTGCGGGTGGGTGGTGAAGGCGTGGGCGACGTGTATGGCTGCATCGCCGCGGGCAAGGACGTCGCTGGTAGCCATGCGCCCAAACAGCGCGGCATCCAACCCCGCAGCAAGATACAAGCCCTTCAAGTTTTTTTTGAGGTCGCGCTTCGAGATGTCCCGCATTAAGTCGGCAGCCTCGCTCACGGTGTCGCTGTCGAGGTTCGGGTCCTCGTCCCAGAACACGCTCAGCTCTTCGCGTGCGTCGTCGATTTTCTCGGCGGCAACCTTGCGCAGGTAGCGCACCTCCGGCGCGCCGAGCACAACGATCTGATTGGTTTTTAGCTCATCCCACGGATTGTCGTCCTCACCCGGATCGATGAGCGTCTTGGTATCGCGCTTGCCTGCTTTTTTATCGGAGAGCAGTCGCTCCTTCAGGGCAAACGTCACGGCCCGCACCAGAGGCTCGGGGTAGCCTTCATCAATGAGGGGCTGGGCGACGCGGCGCTGGAAGGTTTCGCGGGAGCGAATGGACATGTCGGCCCCGGCTTTGCGGATGGCATGTTCGCCGTTGAAGTTGCGCCAGTGGTATTTCAGGCACTGCGATGACACGCGGGTCCGGGTGGTACCGCCAAACGGAAGCGTCTTGGCAAATCCGGCATCGTCGCGGTTGAGCAGGGCCGAGGGATACGAGGTGAGCGTGTGCAACTGGATAAACATGGGTTGAGGCGGGCAATGAAGGTGATTGATAGAGTATGCAGGAAAAGCGTGTTATTTGGAGAGACGCACGGCCGTGCGTCCGTACGTTTGCGCGGAGGCAGGCTCGTCTGTGGAAAACAGGCCGTACAGGAGCGTCAATCGTCCTGCGCCTGCGCGTATAGGGTGCGGTAGTAGTTGCGGGCGATGTGCAGACGGGTGGTTTCGGCTTTGTCACCATCGCGCGTAAATAAGAGATAGGCGACATCCGTCCAGTCGGCGCGTTGCTGCTTGCTGGCCAGATACTGGGCCATGCGGCGGATGAGCGTCGGCAGGGTGTCCGCGTCGGCTTCGAGGAGGCGCACAAAGCGCGTCTCGGACCACCCGGCCCGGGCAAGCGCTTTGCCGAGGGGTACGTCGTAGTCGTGCAATCCGGCACAGTACGAGAGGCCCATCAGCAGCAAGCCCCAGTTGCGCTCGTAGGCGGTCTGCGCCTCCTCCGTGACGTGCTCGTAGTCGGGCTCGGCGATGTTCAGATCGTAGAGGACCTTCCAGAGAGCGGGCGTGACGGGGGCATCGGGCGCAATCCGGCGGAGGGCGGCACGGTCGCCACTGGGCAGGCGGCCCTCCTCGGGGTGGAGCATGCGAGCCGCTTTGCCTACGGCCGCTCCCAGCGAGGGGCGTTCGTTTGTTTCGTTGGATGGCGCATCTTCTGAGGGGATGGGCGGGGCATCGGAAGAATCAGAAACGTCGGGCATGGCAGCGTTTGGGGACTTTGGTTAGGTGGTGGATGTGGCAGCGGTTTCGTCGTCGAAGGCCCCAGGCAGGTGCGTACGCGCAGCGCCGTAGAAGATGGACTGCGCGGTGGAGCGCGCCCGCCAGTAACGCGTGGACGAGCGCGGGGCGTGATCCTGGGCGTCATCAAACTGAACACGGGCCTCCTCGTAGAGCAGGGCTTGCCAGGCATGGAGCGCCTCGGTTTCATCCATGGCCACCGAGGCCCACAGCACCTCGAAGAAGCGATCGTCTACGGCCTGGTCGAAGGCGCTCAGCCAGGGCGCCAGCTGATCGCTGTCGGGGCGCTCGTCGCGGCGTCCGGTAAACAGGGCGCCGATGGCCGGGTACAGCACGCGGCGGCGGACGGCCGCGGCCTGCTCCACGCGGGCTTTCGCGCGCTTGGCCAGCCGCTCACGAACTGTCTTCTTCTGCAGAAACCGCTTCGAAATGTCGGCCGGCACGGGCACCACCCGGTAATGCAGTCCCTCCGTTTTGCCTTGTCCGCGCACCAGGGCGCGGGCAACGAGGTACATGGACTCGGCCTCATCCTCTTGAAATCTGAGGGCGGGCGGACGTTCGTAATTGCCGCCAAAGAAGATGTCTTGCAGGCGGTCGTACGTAAAGCCACTTCCGCCCAGGGTGAGCGCCTTTGCATCTTCCTTGTCGATAGGCGTCCACGGATCGCCGGTGATGCCGTTGAGGTCATCCTCTGTGTGCAGGCGCTGCCCTTTGGTGTTGGCCCGCCAGCAGGTCAGCGCGCCGTCGTCATGCTGCGTAAAGCGGATGCGACGGCAGATCTCGATCACGTACGGGTCGCACTGATCGAGCGGAATGGCACTGTCTTTCGCCCCATCCCACGGCACCGTCCACAGCAGCGCATGGCCATCGGTTCTGTAGCGGTTCAGCAGCGAGTGCCGCGCATCCAGCAGGACTTGCACGTCGCGCCGAAAGCGACGGCCCCACGACAGGTCAGGTGCGAGCCCCACCAGCGGGCGGTTGCCGAAGCCGCCGTTCATCCTCACGATTCCATAATTGCCGCGTCCGAGAAAGCCCTCCATCGTCTGCAGTGTGATCAGCGCGTAGATCCAGTGCTCCACGGCCGGCTGCGTGATGCGCTGGGTTTTAACGTCGTGGTTTTTCGAGGTGATGAGGACATCCAGCTGGTCGGGCGTGGGAATGTCGTCCTTGTAGTTGGCCTCAGCGAGGTGGCCTTCGGGGATCGGCGGCTGCATGAACGCGGGCTGCGTCACATCTGGCGTGACGAGGTGCCAGGCCTCTGTGCCATCCGACAGAGCACGAAGCGCGGTGTGCCAGCCCCGCACGGCATCGGGCATTGCGGGGCCTGCAGTCCGCACCGTGGCCATGGCGGCCAGTTGCACGAGAAAGCTGTACCACGGCTGGTGTTGGTGCGGCTGCAGCGCCTCAAAGCCGGTCACGTTGTGCTGCGCGAGTGTGTGGAGCACCTCGGGCAGCGAAGCGCCCGTCACGGTATCATTCACGCCTCGAACGCGGAACAGCGGATCGTCGAGAAGAGAGTAGGACATGGACTTGATGATTACTCAGAAGGGAAAGACCACTTGGCTGCAGCATATACGCATGTGCTCAGCGCTCACGGAGTCAGAATTGTCGGGAAGCGTGAGGCTGGCACCTTGTAGTCAAGCATTCCAACTGGACCACTAACGCTGAACGAGCACCTCTTTGCCCGACGTAGGGTGATGGTTTGCTGGCTATTCTGTGCATTGAGATCAAGCACGCTGCTCCACTCATCATGCCGGAGCGCGCAAATGGAATCAGATCCACACACCAGGCAGACGATGCTGAACAGACCGCCGTGCTCATTCAAGTCCCGACGGAGGATCTTGATGTGCTCCGGGTGAAAGCTGAAATACCAAGGTGACGAGCTGTTGGTCGCGTACTTGACAAGCAAAGACGTGCTACCGTTCAGGCGAAAACGCCCGGCACAGTCGCTTACTTCTGCAAGGCGAGCACCGCCTTCTTTCACAATTTGTCGAAGAACGGCGCCGTATATTTGATCTCGGGCGGAAATCATGGTATGATTAAAAATGTTGTTGGCGTTGTACTTGTCGTGCAAGGCTTACAGCATCAGGAACCGCTGACCTGTCACAATCTCGGTTCCCCGAAGCCCTTGCCCCTACTGGGGTGAGGGCTTGTTTTTTTTCTCCGCAGGTGCGGAGCCACTTTTAGGCCAGAGAGGAGACATAACATCTAACCTGGTCTATCAAAGCTCTCACGGGAAGCTCACAAGCAACTCTGTCAATCGCTGTCCAGCTTCCATTTCCGCTTTGTCACGCAATGATGCTAAAAGCTAGAACGGTTAAATGTTAAATCATATTTCTTGTCGTTACGTTTAATTCACATTTTATCGCCGATCCGATAGGTTCGCGTGTCTGCAGAAAATGCCGAATAAGTGTGTCGTTCAGCCCTTACGTCGGAGTCCGAACCGGTCGTAGACGAATGAACAGTCGGCTGCTGTGAATCGGAAGCCGCCGTGTTCGGCGGTGGCTGTGTGGGCTTCCTCCGTGTCGGGTGGCGAGTCGAACTGCCAGGCGGGAATGGTGAGCGCTTGAATCGCGGTGCCGAGCGGACCCGGCAGCGGCTCGGGCAACAGGATGCGATAGTCCTCCACGCCCAGCCGCGTCATGATGTGCCCGGCATCATCGGGGAACAGGTTGGCCTCATCGCCGAAGGGCGTGTCATAGTCAATACTCACGAGATCGGAGTGCTGCGCGTCGGCCATGCGTTGGCCGAGGATCCACCGTTCGTGGCGGGTCCACGCGTCGGAGGCCGCCGCCTCCACAAGTGCATGCAACCGGTTGGGGTGCGTGGCGCGCTCCACCAGCACGCGGTTGTGGGCAGGGATCCGCCACGGGTGTGGATCGCCGGCGGCCAGCACCTGCCACGTAGCTTCCAGCATGCGCAGATCCGGGTACACCGTTCCCAGTCCGTGCGGCCCTTTGATGCCTTTTCCTTCCCGGTCAATGGCGGTGCTCAGATCGCGCGTCTCGGGGGTGAGCACTACGCAGCATGCTTCGGCAAACTCATCGGGACGGGCACGGTGGTGGCGATGCAGCCGTCCGATGCGCTGCAGGAGCACATCCATTGGGCACAGGTCCGTGAGCAAGATATCGGCATCAATATCCAGGCTTTGTTCCACCGTTTGGGTCGCCACAGCCACCAGGCCGCGTTGGGGCGTGCCTTTACCAAACGTGCTCTCAATCGCCGTGTCAAGCGCGGTCCGGTCCGTAGCGGCAAAGCGGGAATGGTGAGGCACGCGGATCCCCTCCACCGAAAAGCAGCGGGCTGGTTCGAGACGTTCTTCGAGCGCGTGCTGCGTCTCGATGCAGTCTTTCACCAGGTTGCGGATGACGAGCACGCGGGCGCCGTGTTCGGCATAGCGGGCCGCCAGGTCGGCAACGGCAGAGGCGTCATCCGCCACTGTGCGCACATCCAGATGCACCGTCTTTTCGTTGTCAACCGACGCGGCGTGAACGTACGTGGGAGCACGGCGCGCGGCATCCACGTGCGTGAGCAAAGGATAGTCGTTCGCCTCGGCCTCATCAGGCGGCGGCGGATCCTGCCGTCCGTTGGTGGCGAGATGGGTGCGGGCGTCTGCCCCGAGGGTGGCTGACATCAAGAAGGCATGTCCGTCCGCTTGCAGGTGCTGGTTGAGCACGCGATCGAGCAGGGCGGCCATGTATACATCGGAGGCATGCACTTCGTCCACCACGAGGAAATGCCGGAGGAGCGCCGCTCCGCGCAGGTGGGCGTGCCGAACCTGTAGCGTGGAGAGCAGCACCTGGTCCACCGTACCGACGACGATGGGGCCGGCCAAATAGCGCTTCGGCGATTCCGCCGCCCATCCGCGATATCGCAACGCGTCGTTGTCTTCGTCCCACCGGACCTCGAAATTGGGAAGATGGGTAGCTTCGTCCGAATCCACCTTGATGTATCCCGGTACGGCCTGCACCACGGGCGGACGGCGTGCTGCATCGCCAAAAATGCGCTGCACCGCCTCGTCAATTCGACCGTGAAGTTGAGTGGCTGCACTGCGGGTAGGCACCGCGAAGTACATCGCATCGACGTGCCCCGCCTGAAAGAGCCGCATAAAACGAGCGAGGGCGGCCTCGGTCTTCCCCGAGCCGGTGTCGGACTCCAAGATGGTGAGGCTCCCTGTATCTTGCAAAGGCAAGTCGAGGGTGGCCTGCTGGATGGGATGGGGCGACCAGTCGGGCTGCTCCAACACGCGGTCGAAGCCGACGGGGTCGGCGAGCACGTTGCGGGTAGCATCGGCTTCCAAGAACAGCGTGCGGATGGCGCGTTCCGCGCGGCAGCGCGCTTGATCGATAAACGAGTCACCGGGATCGGCAAAGGGGAAGAAACGATCACTATCGGAGCCAATCCAATCGGCCAGCGTGAGCACGCCGTTGTACGCGTGCTGAAACGGAGGAGCCCCCGGAAACGGAGGTGCATCCTCCCGAAAGGCCAGCGGAAACCAGGTGCGCACGGCCTGCGCGAGGCGCTTCAGCGCTGCGACTGGGTTGCGGTCGGAGGTTGCTTCCCAAAGCACACCGTTGTGCGACGCAGGAGCTACCGGCTCGCCGTGGTGGCCCCAGGTGGCCAGCAAGATGTGAAACAACGTCTCCTGGTCATCGACCCAAGGGAGCATTTCAATGACACCCATGCGGTCAAGCCATGCGGGCGGGTCGTCGGATTCGAGCAGGTTGAGTACCGGCGTGACGTGATCCGCTTCGGGCTTCTTTCCAAACGCGCGATTCTGAAACCCCTGGTTCACCTTCCCCGCGTCGTGAATCGCCGCGAGGGCCGCGAGCCGGGCGATGTGCACGTCGGTGAGGTCGTCCCATCCGGCCAGCCGCGCCAGCCGGTCGCCGAGGAGGGTGCGCGTGAGCAGCGCCTCGGTCACCGCCGCGACATCGGCCGAGTGGGCGACAAGCGGGTGCCAACCGGTGATGATTCCGGTCGAGCGGTCGTCGTCTTTGTACTTGAGCTTGGCCCAGAACTGATGGGGCTTTGGCGGTCCGTGCATGAGTGGGGGGCGAGGTGATGGAAGGGCCTCGAAGGAGGGCACCGTGCCGGTTAGCAGCATGTGGAGGATGTGTAGCACCGTCTACGCTCGCACGGTGTCGTCCGGCCGGCGCATGTGGCGGATCGTCGAGCAGGGCGTCGTTCATCATGATCGGCGGACGTGGGCTCTATTCACAAAGCACGCCTCCCGAATGACCGATCCTCCAGCCCTTTGGACGTGGAGGTGAAGGTATGAAACGGTTTCCTCTTGGGTGGACATCGCGCGTCCGGGGGCAGAGGGACCAGGCAAATGCGAGCTACGCGCGAAGCCGTCAGTCCGACGCGCGTTCGGCGGACTGCCGCCCCAGCAGAATGGATCGCACGCTCACGTATTCATCGAGGTCAGGCCAGTGAAGCCCCGATCCATGACCGATGATCTCGTAATTCTTCCGCTCCGCTTCGCTCGCCCGCGAAAGTCGAGGCGACCAAACGATGGGCATGCCGACGGTCCGGCCGTCTTCGAGGTACAGCGTGAGCATGTCCTCGGTGACGTTGACCCGGCGGATACGGGCGCGATCTAATTCGTCTTCTAACATCTGCCGCGTGAGGCGCGGCTTGTGGTCAGTGGTTTGCGACATCGTTCCAGGCGTTTAGGAGTTCAGCTTCATGCTCGCGAACGAGTTTTTCGATGGTGCGAAGCTCATGTCCCGCGAATCCCCGATTGCGTTCCAGCACGACCGGGTCCAGCCAGAATTTTGCTTCGTCCCGGTCGCGCCCCACGTGGATGTGGGGCGGCTCATGCAGCACATCGTACGGGTAAAAGTAAAATCGGTATGGGCCGATTCGAAGAACCGTGGGCATATGAACATCAAGTTAACGTGTGGGGCGGAGCTCCGTGCCGTCAGGTCTGCAGCGGTGCAAGTCCGAAGCAATCATAACGCAACGTATGGCCGGCGGAGGCGAAGGGCATGCCAGTCCGTTTGTTCGGAATCGCCGGGGTGCAGCTTGGCCCAGAACCGATGGGGCGTCGGCGGTCCGTTCATGGAATGGGAGTGTGGTGTTGGGAGGCGCGAAGGGCCTCGCGCACGAAAACCGCGCGGGGCTTCGGAATAAACCTATGAGGCCGCCCTGACAGCCGGATGTCAGGAAAGAGGCGCAGCGTCAGAACGAGGTCCAGCCGAGGCGGCGCAGCCCGGCGTCGGCCAGGGTGTCGAGCCCGCCGTGCTCGACCAGCGCCCAGAAGAGCGCGCGGGTGGCGCGGGCATCGCCCACGGCCGTGTGCAGCGGACCGTCCGGGTCGATCCCAAAATAATCGAGCAGCGTAGCCAGCTGGGCATCCGATGTCCGGAGCGGGAGGCGCCGCGCCAGGTCGCATGTGTCGATGTACCGGAGGTGCGGGCCGGGTCGGTCCAGGCGGTCCGCCTCGCGGGCGATGAAGCCAAAGTCGAAGGCGAGGTGGTGGCCCACGATGACACCGGTTTGCAACTGCTTGAAGAGGTCGTCGAGGGACGCGGCAAGCACTCGGTCGTAGTCGGCCGCACCGGGGTTGAGGACCCGGTGCAGCCGGAGGCTCGTGTGGTCCACCAGTGCCCACTCGGTGAGGCGGGCCCCGCGATCCGGGCGCAGCCCCGTCGTCTCGATGTCGAAGAACAGGAGGGGCGCCATCCGAAGAGGGCGGCTTTTCCATCGCATCGGAAACAGGACAGCTCATGAGAAGAGGGGCGGCAGATGCAGGCCGTCGGGCGAGCCCGGATGCCTCCAATCTACGGCTGGGCCTGCAAGCGCTGGGGCAGCGGGGCGTCCATCGCCTCCAGCCAGCGGGTGAGCTGCCGGTGGAGGCGCTGGCGGACCGCGGGCCGCTCGTCGGCCACGTCGTGCCGCTCGCCGAGGTCGTTGCCGAGGTGGTAGAGCTCGCGGCGGTCGTCCTCGTAGAAGTGGAGTAGCTTCCACGGGCCCGCGCGGATGACGCTCACGGGCGTCGTTCGCCAGCGGCCGGGCTCAAAGGCCTCCAGGTACCCCGGAAAGTGCCAGTACAGCGCCTCGCGATCGAGCGTCGCGTCGGCGCCGGTCAGCACGGGCAAGAGGCTTCGGCCATCGAGCACGTACCCCGTGGGTGGCGCCACGCCCGCAGCGTCCAACAGCGTCGGGTAGAGGTCGAGGCTGATCGCGGGCTCCGTCGAGGCGCTGCCCGGCGCCACCCGGCGCGGCCACCGCACGAGGAGGGGCACCCGAATGCCGCCTTCGTAAAACGACCCTTTACCGCCCTTCAGGGGCGCGTTGTCGGTGAAGCCGTTTTCGTCGAGCCCAATCGAGCGGTACCCGCCGTTGCCGCCGTTGTCGGAGGTGAAGATGACGATCGTGTTGTCGGTAAGCCCGGCTTCGTCCAATGTGCGCAGGACCCGCCCGACGCTGCGGTCGAGCGCTTCGACCAGCGCCGCGTAGTCGGCATTGTCGTGCCCGTTCGCGGGCGGCTTCGCGCGGTACTTGGCCGCGCGCGCATCCGGCACTTGCAGCGGGCCATGCGGCGCGTAGTGCGACAGCTGCAAGTAGAACGGCTCGTCCCGGTGGGCCCGGATAAAATCCGACGCCCTGCGCGCGAGGTAGTCGGTCAGGTACTCCCCGAAGCGCGTCGAGTCGATCTGCGGGTTGTTGTCGGGCTGAAAGTACCCACCGGGCCATTCGGGATGGCCGGCGCGGTATCCCCCCACGTTCACGTCGAAGCCGTGCTGCCGCGGCCCCTCCGTAGGTGGATTGCCCAGATGCCACTTGCCGATGAAGCCCGTCGCGTACCCGGCTGCCCGAAGGCGCTCGGCCAGCGTGATCGTTTCCGGCGGGAGGGTCATTGCGTTGGCCGGGGGGCGCAGCGCACGATAGGCCGCCTGGCCGCGGGCCCCGCTGTCCACCGTGTAAATGGGCTGGCGCGGATAGGACTGGCCGGTCAGGAGCGCCGCGCGCGTCGGCGCGCAGTTCGCCGCACTGGCATACGCGTCCGTGAACAGCATGCCCTGCTGCGCGAGCCGGTCGATGTGGGGCGTCTCGTAGAACGGCTGTTTGTGGGCCGCATACGGGTCGTGCGGCGTGTACGGGTTGACGTCGGTATAGCCCAGGTCGTCGGCCAGGATGACGACGATGTTGGGCGGATCCGGGGCGGCCTCGGCCGGGCCCTGCGCGAGCGTGGGGCGGACGCCCAGGGCCATGACCGTGATGAGCAGAAGGGCCGCACCCAGGCGGGGACTGGACGGCGGCATGCAATCGGGCACAGATTCGGGGAGCGCAAAGAGGGCGGTGGGGCGGCGCCTCACGCGGATGCCGCCCCACCGGGCCCGGAAAAGAGATTTATAGCTTCTTGACCCGGGGGCGCAGGTCGGTGAGGCTCGCAATGCGCACCGGCTCACCGGACTCGATGCTGTTCCGCGCGGCCACGCCGATGAGGATCGACATGGCGCCGTCGCGGCTGCCGGCCGTGTGACCCAGCGGATCGGCGGCGTCCGGGTTGCGGAAGAGCTTGTCCTGCAGCCGCTTGTCGCCGCCGCCGTGGCCGCCCCGCTGGAAGCTCACGGGGAGCGTCCCGTACTCCTCCCACAGGTTGTGCACGATGATGGGCTGCGACTGCAGGTCCTGCCCGCCTTCCTGGCTCATCTCCATGGCGTGCAGCTCGTCCTGGCTGAGCCCCTCATCGTCCATCCACGGGATGTCCTGCCACGCCTCGATGCGCCCGTCGGTGCCGTTGAACGCAATGCGCCAGCCCTCGAAGGGCGAATACGTTGTCAGCGAATAGTTGACCGAGACGTTGTTCGCGTACTTGATCTGCGCCGACATCTTATCGTAGATGTTGATGTCGTGGCGGAAGAGGCAGTTGTCGCGGATGTAGCCGTCGTGCTCCTCGTGCTCCACGTACAGGTTCATGTAGTGCTCATTCTCGGTGATGTCCCAGTAGAAGTCGCACTCGTCCGTGTGCGGGCACGTGCGGCATTTATCGCCGCGAAATGCGTTGTTGCTCCCGTAGTGTTCCAGGTCGCCGTACGCGAACACTTCGGCGGGGTCGGACTGCAGCCACCAGTTCAGGAGGTCGAAGTGATGGGTGGATTTGTGGACCAGCAGCGTGCCGCCGTACTCGCGCTGCCCGTGCCAGCGGCGGAAGTACGACGCGCCGTGATACGTGTTCAGGTACCAGTGGAAGTCGACCGAGGTCACCGTCCCGATCGCGCCCTCGTCGAGCAATTCGCGGATCTTCGTCATGTACGGGCTCCACCGGTAGTTGAAGCCCACGATGAGGTTGCGATCGGAGCGCCGCTCCGCGTCGAGGATGGCCTGGCACTTGTCCTCGTCGGTCGTCATGGGCTTTTCGGTGAGCACGTCGCAGCCCATATCCAGCCCCTGGATGATAAACTGGTGATGCGTGGAGTCGGTCGTGGTCACGATCACCAGGTCGGGCTGCTGCTCCTGCACCATCGTCTCAAAGTCGGTGTACGTGTCGCACGCCACCTGCATGTGGTCTTGTGCGAAGCCGAGCCGGCCGGGGTTGTGGTCGCAGAGGCCCACGAACTCCAGGATGTCGCCGTAGTCGTCCACGAGGCGCTTGCCCCAGAATCCGATGCCGCGGACGCCGGTGCCGACGAGGGCCACTTTGAGCTTCTGCCGACCCGCCGAAAAGCTGAAGGCGGATGATGGCAGCGCGGTGCCTGCCGCGAGCATGCTGATGGAAGCGAGAAACTTTCTTCGAGATTGCGTAATCGACATGGCACGTTTCCGGTTGATGAAAATCGATCCCAATACGTAGAGAAGGCAGACGCTTCACCAAACCTACAAAAAGTAGATTTCAGAATCTACGTCCGGGATCAGACCCGGCAATCGCCCCCGAAGGGAGGGGCCGGTTCGCCGGGCCCAGTCCTGTGACCCCGACCCCGATCACGTCGGGGATGACCGGCTGGAGGGACCGTCATGCGCCCGGCCGTCTGAGGGGAGGCGCGGTCGGCCCGCACGCGCTCACGAGGCCGGGCGGGTGAAGCGAGCTAATGCCTCCGGGCGATCCCACGCCTCGTAGAGCTGGACGATGCGCTCGCGGGCCGTCTCCACGCGGTCGTCGTCGGGGCCGTGCGTGGCGCGGAGCGTCTCGTAGCTTCCGGTGAGGAGCGGCTCGGCCTCGGCGTAACGGCCGGCCTCGGTCAGGCACAGGCCCAGCGTGCTGCGGGCCACGGCGACGCGCCAGTGGTCGGCGCCCAGCGCGTCGGTGCGCAGCGCCACGGCCTCGCGCAGCAACGCCTCGGCCTCATTGGGGCGGCCCGTTTCGGTCAGCAGCGCGCCCAGCCGGATGAGCGGATAGGCCGTGTTGGCGTGCCCGTCGGGAAAGAGCTGGCGGTGCAGCGTGAGGCTTTGCCGGTAACGCTGCTCGGCTGCTGCCCGGTCGCCGGTCGCGTGGAGTGCCGAGGCCAGGCTATAGCTGAGGGCCGCTGCGTACGGATGCTCCGGCCCCAGCGTGGTCCGTACGGTTTCCAGGGCCCGACGGTAGTAGGTGGCCTGCTCCTCATGGCGGCCCAAGCCGCCCAGGATGCCGGCCAGGTTGCCCATGCTCGCGGTGGTTTCGACGTGGTCGTCCCCAAAGAGCGCGGTGCGCATGGCGAGGGCCCGCCGTGCGATGGGCTCGGCGGCGGCATAGTCGCCCATGTTAGAATACAGCCGCGCCAGATGGTTGAGCGTGTGCGCGACGTCGGGGTGCGGGCCGTCGTATAAGCGCTCGCGCATGGCGAGGGCCTCGCGGTAGAGGGTTTCGGACTCCTCGAACTGGCTCTTGTGGCGGAGCACCATCGCCAGGTTGTTGAGGCTCGCGGCCACATCGGGATGGTCGCCCCCGTGATGAGCACGCCGCACCTCCAGCGTCTGCCGGTAGAGCTGCTCCGCCCCATCCAGGTCGTCCCGGTCGAAGCGCAGCGTAGCCATCTCGTTGAGCGTGCTCGCCGTGCGTGGGTCGGCCGCGCCAAACTGCTCAGTGCGGATGGCGAGGGCGCGCTGGAAGAGCGAGTCGGCCCGGTCGTACTGGGCCTGGAAGTGGAGCAGGGTGCCCCAGTTGTGGAGCGTCGCCGCAACGACCGGGTCGTTGGGACCCCGTTCCTCGTTCTGGATGGCAAGGGCGGCCTGGAAGAGGGAGTCGGCCGCGGCGTAGGCGCCGGTCTCCTGCCGCAGCACGGCCAGGCTGTTCAGGCTAGCCGCGACGTCGAGCGGCGGCGCGGCCAGCATGTCGCGGCGCAGGGCGAGCGAACGCTCCAGGAGCGGCGCGGCTGCGTCGAAGGCGCCAAGGCTTTGGTAGGCCTCGCCCATCACTTGCATCATGCGCGCCTGAACGGCAGGCTGGCCGGCCAACTCCTGCTCGATGCGCTCGGCGCCCTGATCCAGCAGCGCGCGGGCCGACAGGTCGGCGCCCCCTGATTCGCTCGGGTCGGCGACGGCAAAGAGGTCTTGCAAGAAGTCGGACACCTGCGTGGCCGTCGCGGCTTCGAGCTGGGCCCGGTCGCGCTCCTGGGCCAGCTGCACGGTGTAAAAGCCGACGAGCGCGGCGATGAGGACGACGACGCCCACCGCGGTGGCCACGCCGGTGCGGTGGCGCTGGAGGAACTTGCGCGTGCGGTAGCCTACCGTGTCGGGCTGGGCCGCGACGGGCCGCCCGTCGAGGTGCCGCTGCAGGTCGTCGGCCAGCTGCTCGGCGGATGCGTAGCGGCGCTCGGGCTCCTTGCGCAGCGCCTTCAGGCAGATCGTGTCGAGGTCGCCCTGGAGCGCACGCTGCCGCTCCGGAGGCGCCCCAGCCGACGGCGGAGGGGGCGGCCGTTCGCTCACGATGCGCTCGATCTCGGCCGGGGAGCGGTCCGCCAGGTCGAAGGGGCGCGCGCCGGCGAGCAGCTCGTACAGCACCACGCCCAGCGCGTACACGTCGGTCGCCGTCGTCACGGGCGCGCCTGCTCGGGCGCGGCGTAGGCGGGCGTCATCACGGCGCGGCCCGTTTGGGTGAGGGCGGGATCGCCGGGTCCGTCCGCGTCGCCGGCCAGCATCTTGGCGATGCCAAAGTCGAGCAGCTTCACCTGTCCGGCGCCGGTGACCAAGATGTTCGACGGCTTGAGGTCGCGGTGCACGATGAGCCGGCGGTGCGCGTACTGGACGGCGTCGCACACCGTGCGGATGAGCGCGACGCGCTCCTCGATCGAGCCGGCGTGCGCGTCGCAGTACCGGTCGAGCGGCACGCCGTCGACGTACTCCATGGCGAAGAACGGCTGGCCGTCGTCGGTGAGGCCGCCGTCGAGCAGGCGGGCGATGTGCGGGTGGTTCAGGCGGGCAAGGATCTGGCGCTCGCTCTGGAAGCGCTGGACGATCGGCCCCGACGCGGAGCCTCCTCGGATAAGCTTGAGGGCAACCCGCTGCTCGAACTGTCCATCGGCCCGCTCGGCGAGGAAGACGGCGCCCATCCCGCCGCGGCCCAGCGGCCGCAGGATGCGGTACGGCCCGACGCGTTCGCCCTCGGCGGGCAGGATGCCGGCCGGCAACAGGTCAGTGGGCAGGGAAAACGCCTCCAGCGCGATCGAGTCGAGGAGCGGGTGCGCGTCGGCGTCGGCCGCGAGTAGCGAGCGCACCTCCGCCAGCAGGTCGGGGTCGTCCGCACAGGCGGTTTGGAGGAAGGCCTCGCGCGCGTCGGGCGGGCGCTCCAGAGCGGCTTCGAAGAGGGTCTGAATCTGCGTCCAGCGGGCTGCATCCATGGCCGTCAACGGAGGTCAGCGGTAGAAGGAAACGGGCGGCGTTGCGAATGTGGACCGTGCCGCTATATACAGACGCAGGAAAACGCGCACCAACCGATCACCGATCACGCGGGCGCGTCGGTTTCGGGGTCGTCATCGGTTGCGTCCTGCTGCAGCTCACGGCTGAGCCACGCGCGGGCCAGGCGCCAGTCGCGCCGCACGGTGGGCACCGAGACGTCCAGTATCTCTGCGATCTCCTTCTGCGTGAGGCCGCCAAAGAAGCGATACGTGACGACCTTCGCCTGGCGCTCGTTCAGCTGTTCGAGCTGCTTGAGCGCATCGTCCAGGTCGATCAGCTCCTCGGCGTGCACGTCGCGAGGCGCCATGCCGTCCTCGAACGTGGCCACCGGCGCGCCGCCGCCGCGCTTCTGGGCGTTACGCTTGTGCGCGTAGTTGATCAGGATGCGCCGCATCGACAACGCGGCGACGCCCATGAAGTGCGCGCGGTTCTGCCACGTCATGCGGTCCTGCTGCACGAGCTTCTCGTACGCCTCGTGCACGAGGGCCGTGGTGTTGAGCGTATGGTCGGGACGCTCGCCGCGCAGCTTGCGGTGAGCGAGGTCGCGCAGTTCCTCGTACACCTGCGGCAGCACGGCATCGACGACGGTGCGGTTGCCGCCGGTCAGGTCGTCGAGCAGGGCCGTGAAGGGTTGGGTCATGCCGTAAGCAGGTGCATTTTAGATGGTTCATAGTGCCTTCATATGGTACGGGGTCCACACGGTGAAATCAATGCCGGCCGGTGTTGCGCGGGCCTCTTGCGCCATTTCAGGGCGGGGGCTGCGCCAGATCTCGACGAGGGTTTGCTGTTAAGAAATGATGAACGGTTGTCGGTTCGGGGGCTCGGTCTTGCGCCTCTACACGAAAGCCAGTCCAAGCATTTTGCTCTCGCGAATTCGATCCCGAGGTGATTCCGATGAAGCATCGATCTCATAGTCCGGCCATCACGCTCCGAGACCTTTTCATGATGTTCCTGTCGCGCCGTCCGGCGCGCGGGGTATGGATTCTCCTGCTAGGTGCAGTCGTTCTCGCTGGGTGCGACGGTAACGGCGCCATGGAGCCTGCCGATGAGACGCCGCCGCAGGTGGTGCGCGCCGAAGCGACCAGCGCCACGCAGATCGCCGTCATTTTCGACGAGCCGCTCGATCCAGCGAGCGTGACGCCGCAGGCGTTCTCCGTGAACAACGGCGTCGGCACGCCGACCGCCGTGCAGTACATCGACGCCGTGCGCTCGGCCACGCTCGACCTCGCCGATCCCCTGCAGGACGGCGACTACGCGGTGTCCGTTTCCGGCGTGCAGGACGCGGCCGGGAATGCGCTCACGGCGGCCCAGGCCAACTTTTCGTTCGGGATGCCTTCCCTCCCGGGGAGCAGCCCGGCCATCGGTGCCGTGTACCCGAACGCCGCCGACAGCCGCATCATCCTCGTCAACAAGGCCGGCACGCGGTTCGTCTACTGGACGCCCAGCAGCGGCGCGTTCTCCGACGCCGAGGCCGTGAGCACGCTCGAAAACGGCGCCCTGCCGCTCGACGATATCGGCGCCACGTCGAGCACGCGCGACGGCGACGACACCTACTTCTTCAGCGAGGATGGTACCGCGTTCACCGTCTACGAGCGCGAGACCAGCGCCTTCGACGAAGTCGAGGAGTTCGGCGAGGACGGCGGCACGTTCGGCGATCCAGAGATCGAAGACGTGGGCGCCGCCGTCGACGCGAGCAGTACCCAGCTGCTCCTCTTCAACCGAAATGGCACCCGGTACGGCGTCTGGAATGAAGCCAACGAGCAGTGGGACGGGTACTTCAACTTCCCGGCCGACTTCTTCGGCGGCGGCGCGCCCATCTCGGCGGTGGGGGCCATCGTGTTCGTCGACGCGGAAAACGCCTACTACCTGTTCGACCGGGACGGGATGAAGTACACGGTCTTCGCGGGCAATTTCTCGAACGCCTTCGACACCACAGAGCTTGGCGACGGCACGCTCTCGTTCGACTGATCGCATGCCGCAGCGTCAGGCAGAAAGGCCTCAGGCCGATCGGCTCGGGGCTTTTTCTGTGAGGGTGTGCACAGACGGCGCCTCCAGGGAGGACGCTGGGTGGGGTCCTCGCGCGGCACGCAGCGCCGTGGAAGCGCGATGACGCGCCGTTTCTAGACGGTGGACGCGCCACATCCCAGGCCGCCCGATGGTATACTGCAGATCAGCACCCACTCCAGTTCGACCATTGTGAAGCTTTTGTGAACGGTTATTGGTTCCGTGTCGATTCAATGCGTCTATCTATGAGAGCCGCCCAAACAGGGCACAGCGCGCTCTCCCCCATATGACTCCCACCACATGCCGCACATTGCCATGACTTCCTTCCGAAGCATCTTCCTGATCACTGCTCTGGCCCTTATCGTGGCCGCCTGCGACAGCGGGCCCGGTGTGAACTCCAACGAAAGTCCCGACGGTGCAGACATCGGCGACTACCTCGCCGGCCTGAATTACGACCCCGACGCGCTCCTCAACGTCCAGCCGAGCGACGCCGCCCGCGAGCCCGTCGACACGACAAGCACCACCGAGCAAGAGGGCAACATCGAGCGCACCTGTACCCGTACCTCGTACAATCTGCAGAATAACTTTGAAGAGGTCGCCATCCTGCGCCCCACCGCGGATGTCATCTGGCCCGGCGCGCTCGTCGAGGCCAACCAGTCGCTGCTCGACGGCCTGCCCGAGCTGGCCCGTTTCGACCGTGCGCCCGTCAAGATCCGCGTCGACCTCCCCGGCATCGGCGAGAACGGCACGAAGACGATCGAACGCCCCGACCAGGCGAACGTCCAGACGGCCATCGACGAGGCCCTCGAGTGGTGGAACGCAAACGCCTACGAAGAGGGCTACGTGAACGCCTCCAGTTCGTCGAACCGCATCACGACGTCATACTCGTCGACCCAGGCATCGATGGACGTGGGCCTGAACGTGGCCTGGGCCACCGGCGACGTGCAGTCGCAGTTCAACTACGAAACGTCGGCGGAGCGGCGCGTGGTGATGTCGACGTACAAGCAGGCCTTCTACACGGTGAGCTTCGTGCAGGAGAGCGGCGCGCAGCCCGAGGACGTCTTCGGCCCCGACGTGACGCTAGGAGACGTCCAATCCGCCTTCGACAGCGACGCGCCGCCCGCGTACGTCGCGTCGGTGACCTACGGGCGGATCATCATGTTTCGGATGGAGACATCGTCTTCGTACACCTCCGCCGAAGTCGAAGCCGCGTTCAAGTACGCAGCCGGGACGCAGGTCGATGGCGATCTAGAGGCGACCTACAAAGAGATCCTGAATGAATCAACCGTGGAGGTAATCACGCTGGGCGGGAATGCGGCGGTGGCTTCGGAGGCCGTCACGGCGCGCTCGGCGGGCGACCTGGAGCCCATCATCACGGGCGAAAACGCGGTGTACTCGCGCAACAATCCCGGCGTGCCCATCTCGTACGCGGTGAAATACCTGAAGGACGACCAGCTCGCCAAGCTCGGCTATACGACCGAGTACACGGCCACGGAGTGCTCGTCGGTGCAGACGCGCAACACTATCACGTTGACGCTCGACCGGTTTTTCGTGCGGGCGGACTGCGACGGTATCGAAGGCGACGGGGAGTTTTCGTTCCGCGCCATCGTGCAGAACGGCCCCACCCGCGAGAAGGATATCTCCCGCTCGGGCGTCCTCGGCGACGGCGAGAGCATCAGCCTGAACGAAGAGGTGGTGTTCGACGCCGATCGCACTCCGGGCTACCAGTTCGCCGTTACCTTTTACAGCACGGAAACGGACCGCGACCTCTTCACGGGCGCGTTCCCCGACTCACGCATGGACAACCGGCGCGCCGTAAAACGACACGAGTTTACGTCGTCAGGATGGACCAACCTGAAAGGCGGCGCCCGAATCGAGCTCGTGAACGGCAGCCAGAACTGTCAGGCCGAGCTCTTTTACTCGGTCGACGTGATCTAAGTGGGCTCACTGTCTGCAATCGAAAACGATGGACAAAAACTACGACGAGAAGGCCCTGGGCGCAACGCTTGGGGCCTTCTTGACGTGACGCGGCAGCACCTACGGATGACAGGGCACAGTCCCGCCGGACGAATGGTCGCAGTTTATCCTCGTGACCGGCGACTTCAACGGCGACCGCCTCCAGGACGTCCTCTGGATCAACGAGGCACCGAGCAGCCGGTTTTACATCGGCCTCGCCCGGGAGGACGATGCACTGTAGCGACGCGCCGCGTCAACGGGTGGCAGCACGGCGCCCCGTGTTCGTTCGGCTTCATCGGCCGGGCGGGCACGGGGCGCTGGCGCGTTACGGCACGCGGGGTTCACTAACGGGCGCGGGACCGGGCGGCACCGCTTTCATCCATTCCGGGTTTTTGTTAAAATGTTATGAAGTGTTATCGGTTTAGTACGGGCTTCTTGCGTCCATATATGAGAGCCGCCCGGACAGGGGCATTGCGCTCTCGTCGTACGTGTAGATCCTCACCAGATGCCGCGCACCGCCATGACCTATCTCCGAGCCATAGCCCTCGTCACCGTTCTGGCCCTGACCCTCGCCGCCTGCGACAGCGGGCCCGGCACGGCGCCGCCTGACGATGTGGGCGAGAGCGTGGAAACGTACCTGCAGAATCTGCCGGGCTGGAGCACGTTTGCACCGGCCGAATCGGATCAGCCCCCGACGCCGACGGGCGATCCCGTGGACGAAGATCCAGTCACGCTCGACGTCGACAAGGTGGATGACGACGGCGATGTCTACACCGAAGAGAACGTCGTCTATTCGTGCCAGACGCAGCCCTACACCATGACGCAGAATCCGGAGCAGATCGCCATGTACAGCCCGGATCAGGACATCCTCTGGGCCGGGGCGCTCATCCAGGGCAAGAGCCACCGCGATGGCCTGGGAAGCCTTGAGTCGCTGCCCATTGAAGAGCGCGCGCCGATTGACGTGTCGATCCCCGACCTGGCCAACGACGATAACTTCCGCACCGTCGAGCAGCCGAGGCAGGCCACCGTCGAACAGGCCCGGGGCTCCATGATCGGGAACGCCACCCGTAGTGGTTTAGCCACGCCCAGCACCATTGCCTTCGAGATGCAGACCTACCACAGCGAACAGCAGGCGGCCCTGGAGATGGGCCTGTCGGGGCGGTACCTAAACTTCAGTACCTCGGCGGAAGGATCGATTGATCGCCGGGCGTCGGAGACGACGGTGACGGCGCAATTCTACCAGAAGATGTACACCGTCGTCATCGGCCCGCCCTCGACGCCCAGTGGCTTCTTCTCGGAGGACTTCACGGAGGCCAAGCTGCAGCAGCAGATCGACCAGCGCAACATCGGGCCGGACAACCTGCCCGTGTACGTCTCGACCGTCGTGTACGGCCGCATGATGATG
>JAAAPH010000427.1 GCA_009908415.1 Bacteroidota bacterium | reverse complement strand
CGCTCAAGAACTCGGTGGCATGCCGAGCATGCAGGCCGAGGCTCACGCATACGGCCGGATGCTCGACGGGCTGAAAGAGCACTTCCCCGCCCTCGTCGCGGCCGTCGATGAACTGACCCACGACTGCGGCCAACTCGACCTGCACTGGCGCCCGCTGGAGCCCAACTATAGCCGCATTTACATCCGCTTCGATCGGGCCTTCGACATTGACCTGTGTTACCCGCTCCCGTCGATCTCGCGCGAGGCCCTCGCTGGCGCCCTGCATGCGGTGCGGGATGCGCTCCCTCGGGGTACTCCCTTTCCCAACCGCCCCAACACTGTGACGGGGCTGGTCGTACATACCGGCACCGACGTGGGCGTGCGGTACACCGACCGCATCGGCGATAATGGACAGCGCTGGCGCCGCGTCACGCTCCTGGCCCCCGATCGGGACCCGTTGAAAGGGCTCGAAGACGAGCAGGCCATTGAGGCGCTGATGCAATACTTCCAGCGCTCCCAAACGTAATCCGCAGGCTGCACTGGAACGCACCGCCCCTACCGTCTCACGCGTCGTCCGCGGACCCGCCATCCGCAGCAGCCGGGGAGGCCTGTTCGCAGGTCACCGCGTCCTTGCCCGCAATGGTCCATGCTTCCGTTCCGGTGTCCGTTTCGAACACGAGACGCGCCCCCGGTTCGATGAACTCGCTCAGCAGCCGCACCAGCACCTCCGGGTCGTCGAGGGGGATGGCGTTGCTCACGGGCTCAAGCTCACCGTCTGCCACCCGAAAGTAGCCGAGTGCGAAGGGCAGTGGCCCCGTCGTTTTGCTGCTCATCGCCCGGTAGACCGTGCTCTGACGCCGCAACGACTGTACGAGCTCTACGGTCAGCCAGGTCCGCTCGTTGGAGGCAATGTACGACAGGTGGCGCCGATTGAAGAGTTGGTGGATCAATGCCGTGAGCGCGTCGGCTTGGTCTGCGCGGACGTGCGCCGATTCAACCTGGCAGCGGACCGGGGTGGCCATAAGTCGTCGGATCGTTGCAAAGTGGACGTGCCACCCTGACACCGAATTCCCCCATCCTACGTTTCCTACTCTCTGTCCTTTCGTATTTCCCCGGACCAATGGATTCACTGACCCAAATCACCCTGGGCGCTGCCGTGGGCGAAGCAACGCTCGGCGCGAAGGTCGGCAAAAAGGCCCCATTGTGGGGCGCGGCGCTCGGAACGCTCCCTGACCTGGACGTCCTGGCCGACCCCTTCGTCTCTGAAGTGACCGCCCTGGCTATTCACCGCGGCTTTTCCCACTCACTGCTCTTCATCGTCTTGGGCACGCCGCTATTCGGATTCCTGCTGCACCGGCTTCATCGCCGGGACGATGCCTCTCCGGGCGAGTGGAGCCTCCTCGTGTTGCTGACGCTCGCCTCGCACGTGCTCCTGGATTGCCTGACCGCGTACGGCACCCAGGTGTTCAACCCGTTCAGCGACTATCCGGTTATCTTCGGGACCGTCTTTGTGATTGACCCGCTGTACACGGTGCCGCTCCTCGCGGGCCTCCTCGCGGCCCTTACCCACGCCCCGGGCTCATCCTGGCGCCGCAAGGCCAACTATGCGGGATTGATCCTGAGCAGCCTGTACCTCCTTTTGACCGTGGCCAACAAACTCCACATGGAGCGCGTCTTTGCGAGTGCGCTGACAGCCCAGGACCATGCCGTGGAACGCGTCTTCACCCGGCCCATGCCGCTTAACAACGTGCTCTGGGCAGCGATTGCCGAGGACAGCACCGGGTTCTGGGTGGGCTACCATTCGCTGCTCGATGATCAGCGGCACATCGATTTTGATCGCGTGCCGAAGAATCATCACCTGCTCCGCGACGCGTGGGATACCCCCGCCGTGAAGCGACTCCGGTGGTTTTCCCGCGGGTACTTCTCGGTATCCGAGCAGGACGGTCAGTTGTACGTGCACGACCTCCGCTTTGGGCGGAGCGACCTCGGCCTCGATGCCGGCCCCTCGTCGTACGTGTTCACGTTCGAGCTGGAGCGGGGCCGCAACGGCCAGGTCACGGGCTTCCACCGCCACGACCCCGCCTTTGACGTCGACGCCGAAACGCTGCGGCGCTATGTGGCCCGCGTGGCCGGCACGAGCGCGCCCGTCACCACGCACCGCTAACCGCCCCTCATGCAGCCTTCCACGCTGCCGCCGATCGGGCCGAGCCTTCCCCCGTTTTGTTTTCACCTGCCGTATTGTGTATAGTGTGCCCGATGCACCTCTCTCGTTTCTTCCGACTTGCCCTCACCGATCATGGCTGAATTCATGCAAGTGCTCATTCAAGATTACCTCATCCCGGCAGGCGGCGCCCTCCTTCTTCTCGTCGCGGCCTGGGTGGTCGCCAACTGGGTGCGGCGCCTCATTCGCAGTTCGTTAACGGACACGAACTTCGACCTCACGCTCACGCGCTTTTTCAGCAACATCGCGTACTACGCGATTCTGATCTTTGCCGTCCTCGGCGTGCTGAGTGCATTTGGGATTGGCGTTGCAAGCTTTGCGGCTGTGCTCGCCGCGGCGGGGTTTGCCGTGGGCCTGGCCCTTCAGGGCTCGCTCTCCAACTTTGCCGCAGGCGTCATGCTGCTCATCTTTCGCCCGTTTAGTGTCGGCGATACCATTGAGGTCGCAGGGGGACGCGGCACCGTCCAAGAGATTCAACTCTTCACGACGATCCTTGACACCCCGGACAATCGGCGGCTCACCATCCCCAATGGCAGCATCTTTGGGGACACCATCGAGAACGAGACGTTTCATGATACCCGCCGCGTGGACGTCGAGGTCGGAACGGACTACCCCGCCGACCTGGACCGCACGCGGGACGTACTCCTGCAAGCCGCTAGTGGCGTCGAGGGGCGGCTTCAAGACAAGGAGCCGGTGGCCTACCTGGATAGCTTGGGCGGCTCATCGATCAACTGGTCCGTCCGGGTCTGGGCGTCCACCGACGACTACTGGACCGTCAAGGGGCGACTGACGCAGGCCGTGAAGGACGCCCTCGACGACGCCGGTATCGGGATTCCCTACCCGCAGATGGACGTGCACCTCGACCAGCTCGACTGAGGCCTTCCGCTCACGTTCTTCGCGCCGCGTTATGACAGACTTCCCGGACGGCCCCCGCGGTCACGCGCCGGCCTATGATCCGCGTGATGCGGTCACGACGTATGCTTTCGAGGTGGACGAGCGGCTGCTCGGTACCGAGCTGGCCACGCCGAAGCGCCGCTTGGCCGCCCTCCTCATCGACCTGCTGCTGGCGGCGCTGATTGCGGCGCTCGGCGGCATTCTCGTCGGCTTCGCCGTGGCGTTTATTTTCTTTCGGATTGCGACGCGCCGCCGGGAGGAGCGGCCGCTCCGCCGCTGGGCGCGGGCGACCCTGGCCACCCTGGGCGCCGTCGTGCTGTTCGTCACCGTCCTTGCGGTGATCGGGGGCGGGTGGAACGCGCCCTTCTCCAGCAGCAACCCGGATGCCGTCGAGGCCCCCGGGCGCTCGCCCGAAGCCATCATGGCCACGCTCCGGGACACCGTGAATCAACAGCTGGAGCGCGAAGGGATTCCGCTCGAACGCCTGGAAGCAGCCGGCGTGCCCCCCGCCGTGCTCGGCTTCCTAGCGGCCGATTCGTCATCGACCGATGCGACGGCTCAGCGGGAGCAATCCGTTCAACTGCTCCGGCGCTACACGGCAGCCTTCGCCGACGAGGACACCGCAGCGCTCGATAGCCTCACCGCTCCTACCCGTGCTCTGGTGGCCGGGGCACAGATCGCGCAGTTGCGTTCTCAACTCCGGCGCGCCGAAGAGGGCTCCATCTCTGAGCTCGACGCCGACACGGTGTCGATCCAGCTGCCCGAGCCGCTGGGCGTGGTCGGCCAGATCATCCCCTGGAACTTCCCGCTGCTGATGGCCGCCTGGAAGCTGGCCCCCGCCCTCGCCGCCGGCAACGCCGTCGTCGTGAAGCCCGCCGAGCAGACGCCCGTGTCGATTATCGAGTGGATCAAACTCGTCGGGCACCTGCTCCCCGATGGCGTGCTTAACATCGTGCACGGCTACGGCCCCGAGGCCGGGAAGCCGCTGGCCAAGAGCGAGCGCATCGCGAAAATTGCCTTCACGGGGGAGACGACGACCGGTCGCCTGATCATGCAATATGCGTCCGAGAACATCATTCCTGTAACGCTGGAGCTGGGCGGCAAGAGCCCGAACGTCTTCTTTGAGAGCGTCATGGACGCCGACGATGCCTTCCTCGACAAGTGCCTCGAAGGTGCGGCGATGTTTGCCCTTAACCAGGGCGAGGTGTGCACCTGCCCGAGCCGCATCCTCGTACAGGAATCCATCGCTGAGGAGTTCACCGAGGCCGTCGTGGAGCGCGTCAAGAAGATCAAAGTCGGCAACCCGCTTGACGACGAGACGCAGGTCGGCGCACAGGCTTCGAACGATCAGTTCGAAAAGATTAAGAACTACTTCGACGTCGGCCGCGAAGAAGGCGCCGAGGTGCTCGTTGGCGGCAAGGTAGCCACGGCGCAGGGCGTGGCCGTAGCGGCCGGGGGCGATGGCGCCCCCGCGAACGGCGGCTACTACATCGAGCCGACCATCTTCCGCGGGCACAACCGGATGCGCGTCTTCCAGGAAGAGATTTTCGGCCCGGTCACCTCGCTAACGACCTTCAAGGACGAGGATGAAGCCATCGAGATCTCGAACGAAACGCTGTACGGCCTCGGCGCCGGCGTGTGGACGCGCGATGCGCACCAGCTCTACCGGGTGCCGCGGGCCATCAAAGCCGGCCGTGTGTGGGTGAATTGCTACCACCTGTATCCGGCACACGCCACGTTCGGCGGATACAAGAAGTCCGGGTTTGGGCGCGAGAATCACAAGATGATGCTCAACCACTACCGGCAGACGAAGAACATGCTCGTCAGCTATGACAAGAACGCGATGGGCTTCTTCTAAAAATCCCTCCCGCACCGCTAGCATCGCTCCCGGCGGAGCGGGCCCGGACGGCCTGCTCCGCTTTTGGAGCGTTACGCGATCTCATCTCGTATCACAACCGACTTACCAACCATGTCCACTCCCCGCGTTATTGCGACGGACGACGCCAAGGCGGTCATTGACCAACTGCGCGACCGGTACGGCCCGCTCATGTTTCATCAAAGCGGTGGGTGTTGCGACGGCTCCTCGC
>JAAAPH010000330.1 GCA_009908415.1 Bacteroidota bacterium | reverse complement strand
GAGGGTTCCCCAGTACACTTCCGTACGCGTCGCGCCATCGGGCTCCAGGAAGCGCGCCGTGCGCATCGTGAGCGAGAGCGAGTCGAGGCCACTAAAGATGTCCGTAGCTTGCGGCGGCAGTTCCTTCTTTCGAATGCGCTGCGCGTGGTAGTCGAGCGTCTGCTGCTCCATGGAGGTGCTTTGCACGAACTGGCTGGGCATCCCGATACCGAAGACGGGCGACGAAAACACGAAGCGCTGCTGATTGATGCCCGCACCCACCGACCGCATCCGCGTCCCGGGCGGAACGCGCCCCGTCATCTGATACTCGCTGGCTTTCATCTCCTGCCACGAGGCGTAGTCCTCGATGTCATTGTATAGCGTACCGAAGTCCGAGTGGTACAGCGCCAAGTCGCGGAAGATGTATCGCATGGCCGCCAGGGCAGAGACGGCCCGGTTGAGGTGCCGATCGCTATTGCTGAACGTATTGCTGAGCCGGCTCGGCATCAGGTCGGACGAGGAGCCGATGTAGTAGTGATCGTCGTCCTCGACGAAGATGAAGTACGCCGCGTGGTGGATTTGCGGGTACGTCCAGATCTCATTCTCTGGAAACTCAAAGCTCGACACGTTCACGCCAAACCGGAAGACGTCCAGCACGAAGCCTGCGTCGTTGTAGCTGATGGAGCGCTGCAAGAACGGCGGGCCGTAGCGCACATACGTTTCCCCGCGGTCGTCCAGGCCGGACATGCGGGTCGCGTGCGGATACTTCGCGCGCGCGGTGGCCACCCGCTGGATGTGCTCCTCCATCCGTTCGTTGGCGGGGGTGGCCGGCGCCGGATCCTGCTGGCGCCACCATTCGAGAAGGTGCGTGCCGGCGTTGCGCTGGAGCGCCCACGCCGTGTCGTGGGGCGCGTCGCTGCTGATCCGACGGCGGTGCCCCTCCGTCATCAGCAGCGTGGCCTGGGCGGCGTGCGTTTTGACGATCGCCGCCTCCGGGCGCGCCAGGGACGAGTCGGCGTAGCGCAGCAGGTGGCGGTACACGTCCACGGTCGCGGCCCGATCGTACCCTGCATCGGGTTCGGGGGCCGCCTTCAGATACGCGTCGGCCAGCCGGAGATCGAAGGCCCCGCGTGCCGCGACCGCCTCCTGGCCGTCCATCCACACGGTCCGGGCCGCCCCCGTGCGCTCCTGCCGCTCGTAGGCGGTGCCGAGCCAGTATGCGGCCGCGCCATGCCGGGGAGAGACGTAGCCGGGCTGCGTGTCGACGACCGTGGTGAGCAGCGACTCTGCCTGAGCGAACTGATCATTACGCAGCGCCTGCACTCCGGCCGCAATGGCGTGCTCTAACGTGTCCGATGCGCGCGCATCGGAGGGCGCACTGGACTCGGAGGCCGGCGTGGCTCCGAGCGCAAACAAGGCAGCACACCCTACGAGAACGAGTGCGTGCAGGGGGGAACGGCGGACGCAGGCAGAGCACATGGCGGCTGAGACGGTGATGCAGCGAATCACGCTTCGCTTTATCCTACACGCATGGCCGGGCGCAAAGTTTTAATGGACGCAGGATGCGGGGCTACTTTTTCACAGCCCGGTGGCCTACGCGCAGGTGAAGCGGCCAGTGCATCGTGCGCCGCGTGGCGGGGTCGCCCCAGGCGCCGGCCCAGTCGGACGCCATGGCGGCGACGGGGTCGTCCCCGCGGTCGCGCAGGTACCGCTTCGTGGCTGACCATGTGCGCAGATACCCCAACACCTCGTCCAGCGCCCAGTCCATCGTCAACGTGAAATCCGGCGTGGGCCTTTCGTCAAACGGGAACGGCAGCGACTGGTACTCGGCCTCGATGTGACGACGCTCCGGCGGCCAGTACGGGCCGACGCGGTCGTTGTAAAACGTCTCGATCAGCGGATCGACGGCATCGGCCGCCGGGTCGTCCGGCGCGAGGTGAAACAGGCCGTACGTCCAGGCCGCAAATACGCCATTGGACTTCAGCACGCGGTGCACCTCGGCAAAGAACGGATCCGGGTCGATCCAGTGGAGCGCCTGGGCGACGGTCACAAGGTCGGCCGTGGCATCCTCCAGCGGGCTCTCGCGGGCGCGGGCCACGGCATACGTCACGCGCGGGTGCGGCACGGCCGCGGCGATCTGCTCGGCGCTCGCATCCGTGGCGATGACACGGTCGACGTGTTCGACGAGGCCGAGCGCCGCCTGCCCGTTGCCCGTCGCGCAGTCCCACGCCAACTCGTGGGACGGACACCGGGCCGCCAGGTAGGCGAACAGCTCGGGCGGGTACGTCGGCCGGTAGCGCGCGTAGTCGCCGGCGTGGCCCGAGAAGTGATCGGCGAAGTCGGCGGCGCTCATGCGTGGGAAGGGGGCTCGCTGCCATCGACGACGGCGCGGTACAGGGCGATGGTCTTCCGGCGCAAGTCGTCCAGCGAGCCGTCGTTGTCGATGACGTAATCGGCGCGGCGGCGCAGTTCGGCGGGCGGAAGCTGGTGCTGCATGCGGGCGCGCACTTGGTCGGCTGTCACGTCGTCCCGCTCCGTCACCCGGTCGATGCGGTCGGCCTCCGGCGCGTCCACGACGGCGGTGGCATCGACATGGGCATCGCCGCCGGCTTCGAACAGGAGCGCCGCCTCGTGCACCAGCAGCGCTACCCCCTCGCCGCGGGCGCGCTCCTTGGCGGCCTCGAACGACGCGAACACGCGCGGGTGCACGATGGCGTTGAGCCGCTCCAGTTTGGCCTCGTCGCCAAAGACCTGCTCGGCCAGGTACGCGCGATCGAGCGCACCGTCGGCGGTGTAGCTTTCCGGACCGAAGGCGGCCTCGATCTCCGCACGCACGGCCGGGTCTTCCTGCATGAGCCGCTTCGCCTCGATGTCGGCGTAGAATACGCTCGCGCCTTGCTCTTCGAGGAACCGGCACACGGTCGTCTTCCCGCTCCCGATACCGCCGGTAACGCCCAAGGTCTTCACGAATGTCGCGTGTTGGTTGTCGAACGACGAATTGGGGTGGCCCGGCGAGTTGAGTGATCCTTCGATACTCGTAACTCGCCCTTCGACATTCGCATCATCCGGGCGGCCAGTCGAGTTGGCGCCCGCCGAGCAGATGCAGGTGCAGGTGATCCACGGACTGGCCGCCGTCGGCGCCGCAGTTAAAGACGGTGCGATAGCCCGTGTCGAGCCCTTCGTCGGCGGCCACGTCGCGCGCCACGGTGAACAGATGGCCGATGAGCGGCTCGTCCTCGTCGGTGATGTCGTCGAGGCTCGGGATGGGCGTGCGCGGCACAATCAGGATGTGCGTCGGCGCCTGCGGATTGGCGTCCCGGAAGGCGACGCACTGGTCGTCCTCGTGCACGATGTCGGCCGGGATTTCGCCATCGATGATTTTCTGGAAGATGGTTTTCGCCATGGGGCGCGTGCGTGCTCCGATGGGTCGAAATGACGATGATTGGCTCTTAATATATGCGCGTTCCATACGGGCGTCAATGCGAACTGTTACGCTTCGGTTAACGGGCGTCGCCCGGCCCCATCCTGGCGGCCCGCGGTGTAACGAAGTAGGTGCGACCCGTGCCCACGAGGCACATTTCGGGGAGCGGTCGCATTCAACTCAATCATTAACACCCTGTCTATGCTGGACTAACGACCTGACTCGCTTCATGCCTACGGTGTATGTTACGCGCAAGATGCACTTCAATGCTGCGCACCGGCTCCACAACCCAGACAAGTCGGATGCATGGAATCAAGAGACCTTCGGCAAGTGCAACAGCCCGAACTACCACGGGCACAACTACAACCTGGAAGTGACCGTCGCCGGCGAGCCCGACCCGGAAACCGGCTACGTGATCGACCTCGGCGACCTCAAGCAGATCATCAATGAGCGGGTCATCGAGAAGGTCGACCACAAGAACCTGAACCTGGAGGTCGACTTTATGGAGGGCGTGCTGCCGTCCACCGAACACTTTGTCATCGCGATCTGGAACGAACTGGAGGGCGCGCTCCCGTCCGGGCAGTTGCACTGCGTGCGCCTGTACGAGACCGAGCGCAACATGGCCGAATACCGCGGTGAGTGATCACGGGCCGGGCCCGGACCCAACCGCATCCATCACGCATTACGCATTACGTTTTCCCGATTTACATGGCCGAAAAGAAAATTGTGACTGATCAGTTGAACGAGAACGGAGCCACCGTCCGCGGCGGCTCGAAGATGTACGAGCGCCACGATCTGTACGACGCCGACACGACCGACACGCTGCAGGATCACGTGAGCAACATGCTGCGCGTCCTCGGCGAGGACCCCGAGCGCGAGGGGCTGGTGAAGACGCCCGAGCGCGTCGCCAAAGCGTATCAGTTTCTGCTGCAGGGCTACGACCAGGACCCGCGCGCCATCCTGGAGAGCGCCCTGTTCGATGAGGCGTACAGCGAGATGATCCTTGTGAAGGACATCGAGATCTACTCGCTGTGCGAGCACCACATGCTGCCCTTCTACGGCAAGGCGCACGTGGCGTACATCCCCGATGGCAAGATCGTGGGCCTTAGCAAGATCCCGCGCGTGGTCGACGTGTTTGCGCGGCGGCTGCAGGTGCAGGAGCGGCTTACGGTGCAGGTGCGCGAGGCCATCGACGAGGTGCTGCAGCCGCTGGGCACGGCGGTCGTCATCGAGGCGCGGCACCTGTGCATGATGATGCGCGGCGCCGAGAAGCAAAACTCGATGACCACGACGAGTGCCATGAGCGGCGAATTCGAGACGGCCGTCACGCGCTCCGAGTTCATGCGCCTCATCCAGGCCAGCGGATGATTTGATTGTCGCGGGCCGATTGCCGAGCTTCGACGCCTGCGTCAACCGCCATTCATCAATCCGCCGCCACCATGCCCACCGTTGTCGTCACGGGAGCGAGCCAGGGGATTGGCCGCGCCCTCGCCGAAACTTTCGCCCAGGAGCCCGACGCCCGCCTCGCCCTCGCCGCCCGCTCGAAGGACAAGCTCCGCGCCGTGGCCGAGGCCTGCCGCGCGCAGGAGGCCGAGACGCTCGTGGTGCCCACCGACGTGACGGATCCCGAAACGGTCGAGCAGCTCGCCGACACGGTTGCCGACGCGTGGGGCCCGCCCGACGTGCTCA
This sequence comes from Bacteroidota bacterium, assembly GCA_009908415.1. Taxonomy (GTDB): domain Bacteria; phylum Bacteroidota; class Rhodothermia; order Rhodothermales; family Salinibacteraceae; genus JAAAPH01. The sequence continues at coordinate 97 of JAAAPH010000330.1, read as the reverse complement.
TCAACAACGCGGGAGCGTTCACGTACGCCCCGCTCGATGAACTCACGCTCGATGGCTTCCGCGAGCAGATCGACGTCAACCTGACGGGCACGTTCAC
>JAAAPH010000221.1 GCA_009908415.1 Bacteroidota bacterium | reverse complement strand
ATCAATCGCGCGCAAACGCGAGGGCATAGAGCGTTACCTGCGCAGCTCCTGCCTTCTTGAGGGTGGCGGCTGCCGCCACGGCGGTGGAGCCCGTCGTGATGATGTCGTCGACCAGCAGGAGGGATCGGCCCGCGACCGCGTCCGCACGCGTCGCCCGGAAGGCGCCCTCCACATTGCTCCAGCGCGCGGCGCGAGACAGCCGGGCCTGTGAGCGGGTGGCGATGGGGCGCCTGAGCCAGTCCGTACGCACGGGGACATCGAGCGTCTCGCTGAGGCCGCGGGCGAGCAGGGTACTTTGGTTGTAGCCGCGCTCGTATCGGCGGGTGCGGTGCAGCGGGATGGGCACGATCGCATCGAGGGCGACGGCGCGCGCGTCCCACCCGGCCGCCATGAGACGGCCCAGTGCAACGCCGTAGCGGGGCCGGTTCCGGTACTTCAGGGCATGCTGGACCTGCTGCAGGGCGCCGTCTTTGTCAAACCGCCAGAGCGCTCGGGCGCGATCCAACGCCGCCGGAGCGGCCGGAAGCCGCTCGATATGATCCATGACGGCGTCCGGGGCGGCCTGCTCCAGGCGCTGCAGGCACCGCGAACAGAGCGGGATGCTGGGCGTTGGCGTTCGCGTATTGCAGTGGAGGCACCGCGGTGGATACAAAACATCCACGAGGCCCCTCCAGGCCTGCCGGACGATCCGGAAGGGGGCGACAAGATCCATCGATCCAGGAGTAGCGAGTACGAGAATCGTGTGAAAGTGGGAAAGGCCCGGGGCCACGGAATACGTCTTTCTTTATCAAGGTACAAAAACTTGTATACTTACTACCGACCCGACGCGTCAGGACGGTCGGCAACCGGAGTGATCCTTCACATCGTTTGAACGTGCAACGGACCCATGGCGGATAGGGAGCGACGCGGCATGTTGATCAAGAACTCGGGCACGCGCTCGGTCGAGATTTCAATGGCATCTCGCACCATGGAGCTACGGCCGGGCGAGGAGAAGTTCATTACGCCGGAAGAAGTCCTCGATCCGAAGCTCCGGGAAGCCCTACAGATCCGAGAAATCTCGATCGTCCGGCCGGCGACGACCGAAGAAGATGTAGCACTCCGCGAACAGCTCGAAGCGCAACAGGAAGAGTAGCGCGTTGCGAATGGCCGCCGGCCCTCGTTGATTATGGGCGACGCCGCTCGCCTCCACTGATTGCGCCCGCACGTTATGAATATCCTCGCTCTGGAGCCGTGGTACGGCGGCTCGCACGAGAACTTCCTGGATGGGCTCGTTGACCACAGCCGCCACACCTTCCGCACGATTACGATGCCCGGCCGGTTCTGGCGCTGGCGCATGGAGGGCGGTGCCGTCACGCTCGCCCGAAAGGCACAGGCCGTGCTGGAGCAGGGCTTTGCGCCCGATCTCATCTTCGCCACGGACATGGTGCACGTGCCGGCCTTTCTGGCGCTCACGCGTCCGCACCTGAGCGACGTGCCGGTCGTCATGTACTTCCACGAAAACCAGCTTACGTACCCGCTGCCGGACGGACAGACGCGCGATCGGGCCTATTCCAACATCAATTACCTCTCGGCCCTTGCGGCCGACCGGCTCCTGTTCAACTCGCAGTTCCACTTCGACGAGTTCGTGGAGGCTCTGCCGCTCTTGCTGCGCGACTTCCCCGACTTCACCAACCTGCACACCGTGCAGGCCATCCGGGCGAAAAGCACCGTGCAGCACCTCGGCATGGACCTGCAGGCGCACGACGCCTACGACGCCGCCCGCATGCCGCGCCCGACGAGCGGGACGAAGCCGTACGTGGTGCTCTGGAATCAGCGGTGGGAGTACGACAAAAACCCGCGCGCCTTCTTCCGGGTGATGAACCGCCTCGACGACGCCGGCTACAACTTCCAGCTCATCCTGGCCGGCAAGCACTTCCGCGAGCAGCCCGAGGAGTTCGAGGAGGCGTTCGAGCGCTACGCCGAGCGCATCCTCCATTACGGCTACGCCGAGGACTTCGAAGAGTACAGCCGCCTGTTGCACCGAGCGGATCTCGTCGTGTCGACCTCCATCCACGAGTTCTTTGGCGTGGCCATCCAGGAGGCGATCTACTGCGGGTGCCATCCGCTCCTGCCCAACCGGTTGAGCTACCCCGAGCTGATTCCGGACGACCTGCACCAGCCGCTCTTGCACGCACCCATCCTGTACGAGGACGAGGACGCGCTCTTCCACCACCTCGCGTCCATCCTGGGCGGTGAGCAGCGCCCCCTGCCCGTCAAGACGCTCCGCGACATCCCCGCGCCCCACGACTGGGACGCTTGCATCGACGATTACGACGCCGTGTTCGAGGAGGTCGCCGAGCGGGAGGCCGTGGCGGCGTGAGGTGGGAACGCACGTCGCGCTTTCAGTCGTCTGGCACGTACTCGCTTACGGCTCGTGCCATGGGGCCCACTCCCAAAGGTTACATCGTCCCTGCGGTCAGGACGCAGCCCAAGACGACTTCTTCTGTGCGGAGCAGGGCCCAGCTTCGCGCCGCCTCTCTTTCGGTCAGGGCGCAGGCGAGTAACCACCGATGACGCGACCGCAGGGCGCCCATGACGACGGTAGTCAAACGAGCCCGTGCTGGCGCATCTTCTGGCGGAGGAATTGGGCCGAGGCGTGCAGGTGCGCCATGCCCTGGTCGGGGTCCTGTCCGTCCTCGATGGAGACCCATCCGTCGAAGCCTGCCTCCTTCAAGATGGCGAAGATCTGGTCGTAGTCGTTCAGCCCTTCGCCGACGACGCCGTGTTCGAGCACGTCGGCGTAGCCCTGGTGCCCCGTGGCGTCCATCTGGCGCAGGTCGTCGAGCGTGCCGCCCTCCAGGTACCGGTCGCTGGCGTGCATCGTGACGACCCGGTCCTTCACGGCCTCCAGCAGTTCGATCGGGTCGTCGCCTGCAATGATGGCGTTGGACGGGTCGTAGTTGACCCCGAAGTGCTCGTGCTCGCCGATGGCGTCGAGGAGTTCGAGAAAGACCTCCTGTTGCTGGGCAAACTCCGGATGATCCCAGTAGCCGTCCTTGTAGTGGTTTTCGAGGATGAGCGTGACGTCGTGCTCTTCGGCAAAAGGAAGAAGGGCGTGGATGGCGTCGCGTACCCACGTGATGCCCTGCTCGCGCCGGATGCCGGGGCGTCGTTGGCCGGAGAGGACGCGGCAGTAGCGTCCGCCCAGCCGCGCCGTGGCCCGAATGGCCTCTTTCTCTTGCTCGATTTCCTGCTGCCGTGCGTCCGGGTTCGGCTGCGTGAAGTCCGGCGAGTAGCACATCATGGGGATGGAGCGGCCCTGTGCCTCCACCTTCTCGCGCAGACGATCTAGCTCGGCCGGGTGCTCCCAGGGGGTGAAGCCCCAGTAGAATTCCAGCCCGTCGATATCGAGTTGCTGCGACAGCTCAATCCAGTCGTCCACGGTCATTTCGCCGGTGACGTTGAGCTGGTCCATGAAGCATTTGGGGAAAGCGGCTAACGGCATGGGGGTTTACTGATGCGCGAAAGAGTCTGCACGAATTAGTGGTTGTCCCGGAATAGGTATCTGAGTGTGGGAGTTTGGGTGTGTGGGCGGCAGGGAAAAGTATGGACGGATGGAGGTATGGACGTTCATCCCATTTGAGGCAGCTTGCTTCTGTTTCTCAATCTGAAACCTGCCAACTTGAAAACCTAAAAGCCCCCCACACGCACGCACTGCCATACACTTTCACACCTCAAAGCTCCTTCTCCGGGTTGCGGCCGACCATCGGGTATTGCTCGATTTCGTAGACGGCGCCGCTGACGGGGCCGGCCTCGTCGGAGAGCCACAGGACGGCGTGAGCGGCGATCTCTTCGGGGCGGAAGATGCGGCCGGAGGGCGCGAAGCGTTCGGGAAGCTGCGTCTCCCAGTCGGGGGGCAACCCGTCGTCCTGCTTCGTCTGCTGCTCGCCCTCGGTGAGCGTCCAGCCCACATTGAGCTGGTTGACACGGACCTGCTCGTGGGCATGGGCGTCGGCCAGGTTGCGCGTCATCGTCATGAGGCCGCCCTTCGCGATGGAGTAGGGCAAGAGGTTGGGTTCGCCGCCGAGCGCGTTGATCGAGCCGATGTTGAGCACGACTCCGCCGCCCTGGGCGCGGAAATGAGGCATGGCGGCCTGGATCAAGAACAGGGGCGCCTTGAGGTCCACCGTGATGATTCGGTCGAACGTGGCCGCGTCGATCGTGTCGAGGTTGCTGCGCGTGGTGAGGGCCGCGTTGTTCACGAGTCCGTCGATCCGGCCAAACCGGTCGATGACCGCGTCGATGATGCGCTGGGGGCTGTCGGCGTCTTCGAGGTCGGCCACCACGTAGCTCGCGGCGTCGTCGAGCTCGCGGCTCACGTCCTGGGCGGCCCGCTCGCGGCGGCCGTGGATCATGACGCGGGCGCCTTCGGCCACGCAGCGCCGCGCGATGGCGCGTCCGATGCCGGTCGTTGAGCCCGTGACGAGAATGACGTGGTTGTCGAGAAGCGGTCCGGGCATGGCTCAGAGGCAGACGCGTTCGGTGGGGGCGCCGATCCACACGGGGTGGTCGGGGTACTTGACGCGCATATAGTCGGCGAAAAGAGTGGGGTCTTCGCTATTGAACTCGAACATATCGTAGTGGGTGGGCACACTGAGCTTCACGTCCAGCCCGCCCAGCAGATCGACGGCTTCCTGGTACGTCATGTTGCCCAGGATGTCGTTCGCGTACCGCTCCGCGTCGCGGCCGTTGATGGGCACCATGGCCACGTCGAAGCGCCACTGCGCGAGCCGGGCCTGGAGCCCCTCCCACCAGACGGTGTCGCCGGCGTGGTAGATGGTCTTTCCCGCCCCCTCGACCACGTAGCCCAGGTAGGGGAAGAGCCCCTCGTCGGTCTGGTCGAACGTCTCGTGTGCGCCCTTAATCGCGTGGATCGTCAGGTCGTCCAGCGTCACCGATTCCCCATCGTTGAGCGTGATCAGCCGGTCGTTGGGCACGTCGAGCGATCGCATGCGCTCGGCGTGGGCCCGGGGCGCCACGAAGCGCGCGGCCGTGTGCGCTGCCAGGCCCGGGATGGCCGCCGGGTCGATGTGATCGAGGTGGTCGTGCGTGCAGAGGACGAGGTCGATGGTCTCGGTCGCATCCGCTGGCGCAAAGAGCGGCGGCAGGGTGCGCTCCTCCATCTCGGTGAGAAACGGGTCGATGAGGAAACGCGTTGTGCC
>JAAAPH010000099.1 GCA_009908415.1 Bacteroidota bacterium | reverse complement strand
CACGCCGTACCCGATGCCCAGCAGCCACGGATTCACGCGGGGCCGCAGCACCCCGTACCCGACGACGAAGGCGAGGCCCATTCCTCCTCCGTTCCCGAGGTAGCGCCACCCGTAGCCCACGGCCCAGTTCGGATCGGGGCTGTTAAGGAGCCATTTGGCGATGTCGGGGATGAAATCCCCCCATACGCCCGCGACGATGAAGGGCACCCGCGTGCAGTCGTAGATGAACACCGCCAGCATGCCCAGCAGAAGACCCCGACCAGCGAGCCGCCCGTATTCGGGATGTCGCGCCGCCAGAATCGCGCCGATGCACAGTGCAGGGAGCACGATGAGGGGCGCGCCGCGGTGAAGCGGCACCCAACCGATGATGGATAACGCAAGCGCTGTAATGGGTGCAAACCCCACTGCGAAAAAAATGCTTCCCAATCGCAGATCAACGGGAGCCGCCCTCAAATTCTGAAACACGCCAGTCGTCAGGTCTCTCTCTTCGCTTCGTTCGAATTTACCCATCCCTTGATGCGGGACGGGTATCAACAGAATAGGAAGCGATCGACATGGACACAACCGACCGGGTCCCCTCGTGAGCAGGATACGCCTTAGCATCTCCTGGAGGGAGCGCATCCGGCAGCGACCGGAGGCGGTTCATACCCGGCGCGACCGTGAGCCTAGCGCGGTCGAGGACACCTGGCGTCAGATTTCAATGACGGTGCCTTTCCCGTCTTTGTAGAGGAGCTGTACTTGACGCGCCGCCTCAGGCATGTTTTTCCGCAGCGCCAGCTCGGAAACCAGGGAAAGGACTTTATTCCGCAGTTCCTGACGCCGCATCATCTTGGAGAGTTCGAAAGTCACTTCAACCATACCCGGTCGCTCTCCCGTTCGTAAGGGGCGGCCCGCCACGAGGCGAAGTAGATTCTTATAGTAGGGGCTGTTCATGCGGACATGACTCCGCACTTCCGTCCGAAGCTCTCGCATCAGACCGGGAGGCCCTTCAATGGTGACAGACTTTAGTCGCATAGTTTCAACGCGGTACAGTGCGTTATTTTTCAGCTATTTGCACAAGTATTGTGCCACCCCAAGCTGAACGGGTGATAGGGCAATCGCATCTTAAAATGGAACGTGCGCCGGTCGTCCCAACCCAGAAACACAGGGGCAAGGCGGAACGCCAGACGTACCGTCATCCCCGCGCAAGCGGGAAGCTAGGCCACTATGTTCCCAACGGGATGCCCGATTAGCTCGCTCTGCTCGTCAGTCGGGCTGCGCCCTCGTGTGGAGTCGGGCATGACCGTTCCATGACCGGGTCGAGTCGTTGTTAAACTGAAGGCGCATCTGACGGACGGATAATTATACTGCAATAACGGCAACCACCGTGGGGAACAGCTCGCGCCCGTGTCCTTGTCGCACGGGACGCTTCCGTTCCTGACGTGTGCGGACGTAGCAAGCCCCCCACCACGTGCGGCGCCTTCAACACATCGCGGCCAACCCGCCCTTGCACGCTACGGGCTTGATCTGCCCGGTTGTTGACGCGTCCATGCGCTCCTTTACCCCCTCTCGGTCGGAGCCAAGGCAACCCGGCTTGGCTCCATGCGGCGGTCGAGGCGATGATGTTTTCCTACGATGCCAAGCACCAACGCCTCGGTCGACGTCGATCCGCCGAGGCGTTGGCGGCGGGAGCGCTTGCAGGGCTGCAACCGGCGATAATCGTTCGTCTCAGACGTATTTGCGGGCGACTCCGGTGCGCGTGGCCGCGTCTTGGACGGCCTCGCTGACCCGCTCCACCACGCGCTGATCGAACACGCTCGGCACGATGTAGTCGGGCGTGAGGCTGTGCTCTTCGATCGTCTGCGCAATGGCTCGCGCGGCGTCCAGCTTCATCGCATCATTGATGTCTGACGCCCGGCAGGCCAACGCGCCCTTAAAGATACCCGGAAAGCACAGCACGTTGTTGATTTGGTTCGGATAGTCGCTGCGTCCCGTCGCCATAACTTTAACGTGATCATACGCCACCTCGGGCCGGATCTCGGGCTCCGGATTGGCCATCGCGAACACGATCGGATCCCGCTTCATCTTTTTGAGATCCTCTACCCCAATCACACCGGGTGCGGACAGCCCGATAAAGACATCGGCCCCTTCCATGACGTCATGCACGGAGCCGCTTTCGCGCATCGGGTTCGTGTGCTGGGCGTAATGCTGCTTGGCCGGCGACAAGTCGTCTCGGTCGGGCGTCACGGCGCCCTGCCGATCCACGCCGATGATATTCTCGACGCCGAGTTGCTGCAGCATCCGCGTCACGGCGGTCCCGGCGGCGCCGACACCCACCATCACCACTTTCAAGTTGGATGGCTCCTTCTCCACCAGCTTCAAGGCGTTCAGGAAAGCCGCAACCGTAACGACGGCCGTTCCGTGCTGATCATCGTGGAAGACGGGAATATCGAGCCGCTCTTTCAGCTGGTCTTCGATTTCGAAGCAGCGGGGCGCGGAGATGTCTTCCAGGTTGATGCCTCCGAAAACGGGCGCAATCCGCTCCACCGTGTCTACGATCTCGTCGACATCGGTGGTATCAAGACCAATGGGAAACGCATCCACATCAGCAAACTCCTTGAAAAGTTGGGCTTTGCCCTCCATGACGGGCAGCGACGCCCCCGGCCCGATATCGCCGAGCCCGAGGACCGCGGTGCCGTCGGTGACCACGGCGACCGTATTGCTCTTGACAGTGAGCGTAAACGCGTTTTCGGGGTCGTCCCGGATCGACTCGCAGACGCGGGCCACGCCGGGCGTGTAGGCCATCGACAGCTGATCGCGCGTCTTGATGGGCACCTTGCTGTTGACTTCGAGCTTCCCGCCAAGATGAAGCAGAAAGGTGCGATCCGAGACGTTGACGACCTCGATGGCATCCAACGTCGACACTTTATCAACAATATCGCGGGCGTGCTGGTCGCTCCGGGTGTTGATCGTAATGTCCCGGATGAGCACATCCTCTTGAGCGTGGACGATGTCAATGGCCCCGATGTTGCCACCGAGTTCGCCGATGGTTGCGGTGACCTTCGCCAGCATCCCCGGTCGGTTGGTGATGCGCAGACGAACGGTGATCGAGTTGCTTGCGTTGGGAAGAAATTCGGTGGTTTCCATAGAGCGGTTTGCCAAAGCACCCCGGGACCGAACCCCTTCCCACGAATGCTTTAACTGAACAGGTAATGAGGAAAACGAGGGGTAAGGACGGTATATACAAAATAACGAGGCGGCCCCTCAAGGAGAGGCCGCCTCGTTGACTGTTGAGTACTGACGAAAACGCTACTGACGCGCGTCGATCGCCTCTTGGATCTGGTCGGCATAGGCCGGCCCGATGCCGCTCAACTCGGTCAGATCGTCCACGTCGAGCAGTTCTTCGAACGTCGTGACGCCAGCGGCTTCAAGGCGAGAGGCGAGCGGGAAGTCTTCCGGGATGGGGCCCGTCAGGGCAGACGCCCCATCGGCCTGGTCCTCGGCTTGCGCCGTGGTGTCGGCGTCAGCGGCCGTCTCGGCCTCTTCTTGCGCTTCGACCTCTTCGACGGCTTCCTGGGCTTTCGCTTCGGCCTGGCGTTGGGCTTCGGCGCGCTCGGCTTCTTCCATCTGCGACTTCAGGTTGCCGAGGCCGCTAAGTTCGCCCAGCGTGGTCGGCCCAGTCGTCGGACGGTCTTCGTAATCGCGCACGGCATCTTTCTTCTCGCGGCGCTCGCGCTGCTTCTCGCGGCGCTCGGCCTGACGCTCGGCGTGCGCCTTGTCGCGCTCCTTGGCCGTCTCGCTGAGCACGATGTCCTTCCGGCTCTGGTCGAAACGGATGACCCGCAGCTCCAGCTCGTTGCCTTCGGCGTAATGCTGCTGGAAGTTGCGCGGGCCGTTCTTGAGCTCGCTGCCTGGCACGAAGGCCTCGACCTCCAGGGGCAGCTCCACGACAAGACCTTTGTCCTCGACCCGGACGACTTCGCCCGCCGTATCGGTGCCTTCGCTGTACGCGTCGGCAAACTGATCCCACGGGTTCGTCTTGACCTGCTTGTGGCCGAGCGAGATGCGGCGCCGGTCCTCGTCAATGTTGAGGATAACGACGTCCATCTCTTGGCCTTTATCGATCATGTCACCCGGGTGGCGCACCTTCTTCGTCCACGACAGGTCGCTGATGTGAACGAGGCCGTCGATGCCCGGCTCGATCTCGACGAAGACGCCAAAGTTGGTGATGTTGCGCACCGTGCCACGCAGGACCGTGCCCGGAGGGTACCGGTCGCTGATGCCTTCCCAGGGATCGGGCTCCAGCTGCTTCATGCCGAGGGAGATCTTGCGCTCCTCGTCATCGATGTTGAGGATCTGCACCTCAACACGCTGGCCGAGCGAGACCATCTGGCTCGGGTGCTTGATGTGGCGCGTCCAGCTCATCTCGGAGATGTGAACGAGCCCTTCGATGCCCTTCTCCAGCTCGACGAAGGCGCCGTAGTTGGTGATCGACACGACCTTGCCTTCGACGGTCTGGCCTTCTTCGTACTTCTCGGTGATGTTCTCCCACGGGTGCTCGGTGAGCTGCTTGAGCCCTAGCGAAATGCGCTGACGCTCCTCGTCGTAGTCGAGCACGACGACGTTGATCTCTTCGTCGAGCTCCACGACTTCGCTCGGGTGCGACACGCGGCCCCACGAGAGGTCCGTAATGTGCAAGAGGCCGTCCACGCCACCGAGGTCGATGAAGGCGCCGAAGTCGACAATGTTCTTGACCCGGCCTTTGAGGACCTGCCCAACTTCGAGCTGCTCCAGGATCTCTTGCCGCTGCTCTTCGAGTTCTTCCTCGATGAGCGCACGGTGCGAGACGACGATGTTCTCGTTCGACGGATTGAGCTTGACAATCTTGAACTCCATCCGCTTCTCCAGATACGCGTCGAAGTCGCGTACCGGACGGGCGTCGATCTGCGAGCCCGGCAGGAAGGCTTCGAGGCCGTCGAACAGGTCGACAATCATGCCGCCCTTGATCCGGCGGATGATCGTACCTTCGATCACGTCCTCGTTCTCGTAAGCCTCTTCCACGCGCTGCCAGCGGCGGACCTGGTCGGCCTTCTCTTTGGAGAGTACGAGCTGGCCGTCGCGGTCCTCTTTGCGTTCGAGGTAGACCTCGACGGTGTCGCCGCGCTGCAATTCGCGGTCGAACTCGCCCTTCGAGACGATACCATCGCTCTTGTAGCCGATGTCGATGACGACGTCTTTC
>JAAAPH010000265.1 GCA_009908415.1 Bacteroidota bacterium | reverse complement strand
CCTGTTTCTTGCAGAATATCGTAGACGCCAAAGACGCCGGTCAGCGCCTGCTGGGTATCCTGGAAAAAGTTCTCCGTCGTGAGTTCATTGGGGTTCGTTTTGTTCACGCCGGTGTCGCACGACGCGAGGGCGACGGCAAGCACGAGGCAGAATAAGGCAGTGACGAATCGTTGCATGGGATCCCTTCGTGTTCGATGGCAAAACCACTAGAGTGCGCGTACCGGCAGGAGGAGCCATTAAAAGTTCAGCTGGAGGCCCACCAGGAAGGTGCGCGGCTGGACGTAGGTCCCCTCGTCCACGGCGAAGTTGGCGTCCCCGCCGCCGCCTACAACCTCGGGGTCATATCCTTCATAGCCCGTGAGGGTCAGCAGATTCTCCGACTGCACGTAAATCCGAGCGCTGCGCACGGTCGTCTGCGTCAGGCCAAGCTGCTGGAGGGGCACGTCGTACCCGATCGTGAGCCGCTGCACGCGCAGGTAGTCCCCTTCGTCGAGAAAGCGGTCCGACATGCGGGCATTGTTGTTCGGGTCGCCCGAGATGGCGCGGGGCATGCCCCCGTCCGGATTCTCCAGCGTCCATCGGTCGAGCACGTCGGCCTCCGCGTTGAAGGGGCGCGTCATGCCCTGCGTCCAGAACTTGTACTGCTGGAGAATCTTGTTGCCGCCCTGCCCCTCGATGGACAGGCTCACGTCCAGATCCTTCCAGGTCGCCTGCGCGGTCAGCCCGTAAAAATACGTGGGATGGGGCGAGCCCAAATCGACGCGGTCCTCCGCGTTGATGACCTGCTGGCCACTTTCGTTGGGCGTCGTATCGAGGTTTTGGAACTTGATGTCTCCCGGAGCCGCATTGGGCTGATTCGGGATGCCCTCCTTCAGGCTGCCGTCGGCGTTGAAGTCGTCAGGCTGGAAGAGGCGATCGACGCGCCAGCCGTAATAGTGCCACAGGGCCTGACCTTCGATGACGCGGTTGGCGAGGTTCGTACCGGTTCCCCAGTTCACCCCGGTAATCGGGCTGCCGAGCCCCAGCGAGGTGACCGTGTTGCTCGCCGTCGAGAAGTTGGCGTTCACCGACCAGTTGAAGTCCCCCGTGCTGCGGCTCTGATAGCCGGCCGCAAACTCGAACCCGGACGTCTCTACCGATCCGGTGTTGGCCCGCGAACCGCCGGGGAACCCGAAGGAGCCCGGCAGCGAAATCGGAAGCAGGATGTCGTCGGTCGTGTTCTGATAGTACTCGCCCGATAGCGTAAGCGCCTGCTCGAAGAAACCCAGGTCGAGCCCGACGTTGATGGACTGGGAGGTCTCCCACCGCAGGTCCCGGTTGGACAGCGAAGGCACCCCGGCCCCACGCACGGCGTTTCCGTTGAAGCTGTAGCGGAATCCGGTGCCGACGGTCGACTGCCACTCGTACCGGCCGAGCGCGTTGTTATTACCGGTCAGCCCCCAACTGCCCCGCAGCTTCAACTCGCTCACGGGCACCTCGTCCATGAACGCCTCTTCGGCGACGTTCCACCCGGCCGAGACCGATGGGAAGACGCCCCACTTGTCGTTCGGACCGAAGCGGGAATACCCGTCGCGACGGATGGCGCCCTCCAGCAGGTACCGCCCGTCGTAGTTGTAATTGACACGACCGAAGTAGGAAACGAGGACGTCTTCGCCCTCGCTTCCGCCCAGGTTCACGCCGTCCTGCACGGAGCCGATAACCCGGACGTCGTTGGTGAGCGCGTTTCGTCCGCTTCCGGAAATGCTTTTAATGAACGTGTTTTGCGCCTCGAAGCCCAAGGTGCCGCTGATCTCGTGATTGCCGATGCCCTGGTTGACATCGAGTGTGGTGGTGGACACCGGCTGAAAGAAGGTGAACCGGTTTTCGCTAATCTCTGCGAAGCCTTGCCCCTGGAAGTCGCCCGTGCGAAAGGACGGCGTGTAGTTCTCGCCCAGCCCCTCGGCAAAGTCGGCGCCCAGCACCGAGCGCAGGATCACCCCCTCGATGAGTTGGAGTTCGCCGGTGATGTTTCCAAAGAGCTTGGTTTCGCTGTTCCGGCTGTACCCGAGTTCCTGTAGCCGAACCGGGTTTTGGTCATCGGCCAGGTCCACGAGGTCGAGCCCGTCGAATCCGCCCGGGTTGTCCGGATCCCGCACGTTGAGATAGGGCGGCATCCGCTGCGCGAGGCCGAGGATGTCGCCGCGCAGATTGTTCTGCTCGCGATACGTCAGCGCCAGGTTCTCACTGAGCGTTACGGGGCCCAGATTGAAGCTCGAATTGGCCCGCAGGGAGAATCGCTCAAACCCGGTTTCGATGATGGTGCCTTGCTCGCGCGCATATCCGAGCGAGAGGCGATAGGTTGCATCTTCGCTGCCGCCCGACACGGCGAGGTTGTTATTCGTGATGAATCCTTGCTGGAAGACAGCGTCCTGCCAATCGGTGTTCTCGTTCTCCGTGAACCCGTCTTGGTCGAAGCGGGCCGGGGGGTCAAGCCCTGCATTTTGCTGCATCTGCGTCGTGTAGTCCACGTACTGCGCCGTGTTCAGCAGATTCAACCGGTTCGTGACGCGCTGCAGCCCGTACGAGGAGCTGAAGTTGACGCGCAACTCGCCCGGTTGCCCAGACTTCGTGCTGATCAGGACCACGCCGCCCGCGGCCCGCGAGCCGTAAATGGCAGCCGCCGAGGCATCCTTAAGCACCTCAATCGACTCAATGTCGGAGACGTTGACGGCCTCCAATCCGCCCACCTCGACGCCGTCGACAATAAACAGCGGGTTTGTGTTGTTGACCGTGCTGAGACCGCGGATGCGCACGCGGGCCCCTGCCCCTGGCGCTCCGCTGTTGGTCACCTGCACACCAGCCGCCAACCCCTGCAGGGCTTCTTCCGGGCTGGTGGCCTGTACGTCCGCGAGGTTTTCGGACGAGACCTGGGAGATGGATCCTGTCACCTCCCGCCGCTGCTGCTGACCGTATCCGACCACCACGACCTCGTCGAGCGCTTCGGTCGCGGGTGCCAACGCAAAATTGACGGTCGTCGTCTGGTTGGCTTGTACCTCAACCCCTGTTTGGACAACGTCCTGGTAACTCACAAAGGAGGCCCGCACGGCGTACGTACCCGCCTCCAGGTTGTCGATCCGGTACTCGCCGTTGACATCGGTCGCCGCCCCTTGATTGGTCCCTTCTATAACAACGTTCACCCCGGGGAGCGGATCGCCCGAGGTCGAGTCGGTCACGGTGCCCGCGATGACTCCCGTCTGCGGTTGCGAACGGACGGTCTGTGCCGGCGCCTGCGTGGAGGCGTATGCCAGATAGTCTGCCTCCTCGGGGCGGTCGACCAAAATGAGTTGGCCGCTGCTCGACAGAATGCCCCTCAGGTTCGTGCCGTATAGCACGTGCCGGAGCGCGTCGTACACCGTTGCCTTCCGGTCGAGCGTGATTTGTTTCTCCGCCGCAATGGCCTGCTGGCCGTATATGACCCGCAGTTCGCTCTGTGCGGCAATGTGCTCGACCGCTTCTTCGAGGGATGCCTGATCGAGGCGGACGGTGATGACCTCGTTGAGCTGCTCCGGAAGACGATTCATTGCACGGAGCGGCTGGTACTGCTGCCCCTCCGCGCGAGTCGCCTCGGACGCCTCCGTGTTCTGCGTCCAGTAGGACGGTTGGGCCTCCTGTGCGCGGGCATCGGAAAGTAGCATCAGACCCAGCACCGCGGCCATGAGCCACGGAAGCGCTTTTGCAGATCGCGCAACCATCCACCACCCGCGTGGCGTACTCCCCTTTGGCGCCGATCGGACGCGCGCTCCGCCCGGGACGTAGCCTGAGAATCCAATCATATCGTAGAGCATTTTGATCATTGCAGTCTCCCATCCTCAGTTGATCAACAACATCGAGTTCTGAATACGTGGTGACTCCTGGGCTGCGTCTTCCGACGGCGCATTCGCTTCCCGGCGCCAGAAAAGGATGTGGGCGCCCTGCATCTGATACTTGAGGTCGAGTGCGAGGGCAATGTCGCTCATGACCTCTCGCACGGCCTCGTCCTCGAACACCGCGTTGAGACGATCAATCGAGGCCACGGGCGCCTGGACATTAATCTGAAGGTTGTACCACCGCTCCAGGCGGCGAACGACCTCTGCGAAGGCGGCATCTTCGAAGACGAGCCGTCCTTCTCTCCATGCGGTGTGGGGTTCCAAATCGATGCCTTGCCGCAGCGCGCGCACGTGCCGGTCCGCCATGACGCCCAGTTGCCGGGGCTCAAGCACGACGGTGTCGACCTGCGCCCCCTCGACAGAGGGGTGAACGCCCAACGCGACTTTGCCCTCAGACACGGCGATCTGCGCCTCCTTCTCATCGGCGTAGGCGTGCACGTTGAAGGCCGTGCCGAGGACACGCAGCGTCCCCTCGGCGGTGCGCACACGGAAGGGGCGCGCTCCGACGTGAGTCACGTCGAAATACGCCTCGCCCTCCAGCCGAACGTCGCGCGTCCCCTGGCCAAAATCCGGCGAGAGCGTCAGTTTGCTTTCGGCGTTGAGATCCACGTGCGTACCATCAATGAGTTCAAAAGAGGACCGCTCGCCCCGCTCCGTGGTGATCACCTTCGGGTCCGGGCCACGCCACCACACAGCAAGCCCAACCGCGGCCATCAGCAGGACCATCGCTCCCGCGAGTCGGAGCATCCGCTGCGAGCTCGCACGTCCACGGGCCCTCGGAGCGCGCTCGGTCCGCCCTAAGGGACCTGTGCCGGACCGAGGCGGCGGGGTTGCTGTTTCTTCGTCCCGATCGATCCGGGTACTGAGCGCCTCCCAGGCGCCCGAGACGTCTAGGTCCAACGGGCGGCCCTCGGTGGCATTCCATGCATCGAAGGCCTCGTCGACCTGCTTCTGACGGACCGGATCGGCGTGGGTCCAGGCCTCCAGCTGTTCAATCTCCCGGTCGGATGCCTGACCGGAGAGATACTTGGCCAGCAAATTCCAGTAGGACGCGTCATCCATTTAAAAGCGGGAGCAATCCGTCAAGCGGCGATCAGAGCCCATCCTCTGAAGCCGCCCCATTGAGTGATTCGGTGCGCGCAGGATGGCCCATCGGGCGTCCACCCAAAGGCCTCGGCTTGCTGACATCTTCATAGTACCGTCAGACCGGTCACGCCCGGACAGGCCTTTCAGATATTTTAATGAAGATAAGATGAACTCTATCAAGGGCCCGTCGGTCCCCTCACCAAACACACCTCAACGGATTGCTGCAGCTGC
>JAAAPH010000091.1 GCA_009908415.1 Bacteroidota bacterium | reverse complement strand
AGAGACGAGCAAGGGGGTGCTCACCTACGCCTTCAGCGTACGCAACCAGTTCATGACGTCGCTCTCAACCCTCAAGGCGATCACCGAGATGCGCACGGACCTGCTCGCCCATCAGCGCGATTTCTTTGCCAACCTGGACGACGCGCTGGAGGACGTGCCGACGGAGGCGTACATCGTCGACCTGTCGACCAAGCGGACGCGCGCTCAGGCGATGGCCCAGGTCCTGCAGCGTCACGACGTCGATATGTACGCGCTCGACCGCCAAGTGCAAGCCGACGGTCGTACGTATCGGCCCGGCGAGGCGTACGTCATTCCGCTCGATCAGCGGCAGGGGCGGTTCATTAACGCCGCGATGGAGCAGGTGACCTCGTTTCCCGATTCGATCTTTTACGATGTCTCCACCTGGTCGCTGCCGCTCGCCTTTGGCGTCGATTACACGGCGTACGAGGATGATGCCGACGATCTGTTGGGCGCTCCGATCGCCGATGCGGCGCTTGACGGTGGGCAGCTCGTGGGCGGCCGCTCCGACTATGCGTATGTGATGGAGTGGGGCCGCTACTTTGCCCCCCGCGCGCTATACCGGCTGCAAGACGCCGACATCCGCCCGCGCATCATGATGGATCCGTTCACGCTGGAGGTGGGCAACACGACGCATGAATTCGACCGCGGCGCGATCGTCATTCCCGTCACGCAGCGCAGCGTGCCGGCCGACACCGTGCACGCCGTCGTGCGCCGTGCCGTGGACCATGATCATGTGAACGTGTACGCAGCGAACACCGGGCTCACGCCGACTGGGCCGGACCTCGGTAGCCGGGGCTCGGAGGTGCTGCCCCAGCCCACCATCGCGCTCATCACGGGCACGGGCGGTGGGTCGCGCTATGGCGGCAGCTCGGCGTACAACTCCGGCGAGGTATGGCACCTGCTCAGCGAGCGCTTCGATATTCCCGTCTCGCTCGTGGACCTTGGCGATGTGCAGTTCGCCGACCTCAGTCGCTATAACACGATGGTCCTCGCCGGCGGCAGCTTCGATGACCTGCCGGCCGACAAAATCCGCAACTGGGTCCAAGAGGGCGGGCGCCTCATCGCGCTCGAAGACGCCGTCGAGTGGCCGGTCGACACGGAGATGGTCTCCCTGGAGGAAAAGGACGCGAACCTAGATTCCCTCTTCCAGGACACGCCGTACGGGCAGCTCTCGGACGCCTACGGGGCGCAGCAGATCGGCGGCTCTATCTTCCAGGCCGAACTCGATCTTACGCATCCCCTCGCCTTCGGGTACGACGCCGCCTCGGTCCCTGTCTTCCGCGTGGGCAATGACTTCTATGCGCCCAGCGATCAGCCCGGAGCCAGCGTGGCCACCTACTCCGAGACCCAGCCCCGCCTGAGCGGGTACGTGTCCGAAGAGATGGCCGACCTGGCCCGTGGCAGCGCCTCCATCGAGGCGCACGGTGTGGGCAGTGGCAGCGTCATCTTGATGATGGACAACCCGAACTTCCGGGCCTTCTGGTGGGGGACGAACGGGCTCTTCCTGAATGCCATCTTCTTCGGCAGCGTGTTCTAGCCACCGTCCCAAGGGCTGGTCGCGAACGGCTGGCCTCCACCGCCATGACGGGCGCCTGTGCCAAGCGCATGGGCGCCCGTTGGTATATTGGATTAATCAACCGTCAAGAAGGCACAGTGAGCACGCAAACGGGTACATGACATCCCTCCACGGAGTGAATGGCGGGGCGTGCCGCCCGGCTGTCCGCCGGAGTCTGTTCCGATCGAAGCGTCTACGTCCGATGATGGATATTCGCTGGCCTGCGGTTGTCATGCTTGTGCTTGTGCTGGCTGTCGGAGGCATGCCGCGTGCCGCTGCGCAGGAGGTGCAAGTCCCGCTGGATCCCGACAGCACCGTGTATACCATCGATGCGGACTTGGAGCAGCAGCTCGGGCTGTTTCCTGGTGTCGACGGCTTTCAGGAGGCACAGCTCTTTCGGTTGTCGGAGCGCACCTACGAGCTCGTGATCCTGTACCGACAGCAGGGCGAAACCCTGCGCACGCGTCGCACGCTGAGCACGTCCGAGGTCGCCGACCTACGACAACAGGTGGCACAACAGTTCAAAGCGACCGGGGCAACGGTCGGTGTTGAGCAGCCCGGACGCAATGAGTTGCTGACATGGACCACGATCCTCGGCCTCGCTGAAGGGGGGCTTCTCATTGGTGCCGTCGCGCCGGAGGACCCGTCCTCCGCGCTGGCCGGGATTCCGCTGCTGACCGGGGCGGCCGGCTTTTTCGGGCCCCTATTGGCGACCCGGGATCGTCCGGTGACGGAGGCCTCGGGGACCCTTACCGGCTTTGGCGGGCTGCAGGGATACGCGCACGCCGTACAACTCGTTGGGCTTCTGGGCGGCGATGATGCGGACGGGCAGGCTACCGCCGGGCTGGCCGTGGTCACTGGCGCCGCCGAGGCAACGGCGGGCTACGTCCTGGGGGCGCGACGCGGCTGGGGCCCAGGCATGGCCGAGATGATTGCGTTCAACGGGGTATTTGGCAACCTGGTAGGGCTGGGGACGGGCATCACCCTCGTCGGGGATGACAACCTCGACGAAGAGGCGGGGCGGACCCGGGCCGTGGCCGGTACCTCGCTGCTCGGATCGCTGGCCGGGATGTACGTAGGGCACCGCCTGGGCCGGACGGAGGGCTACACGCGCGGCGATGCGCGCCTCTACGGCCTCAGCGGACTCCTCGCCACGCAACTGGCGGTCTCTGCCCTGGTCGTGGCGGATGCCGACGACGCGCGGGCCGTTGCGGGTACGCTGACCGGATCCGGCCTCGCCGGTCTCGGCGTGGGGGCCGCCCTTGTGCAGGGGCGCGACTTTTCCACGTATGGAGCCAATCTCATTACCCTTGGCAACTATGCCGGGTCGCTGCTGGGCGCCGGGTTGGCCACCGTCGCCAACGGCGGTGGCGACGCGATCACCGTCGCGCAAGCGCTGGGCGCCGTGGCCGGGTTTGGCATCACGTACAATATCTTTTCGGACGCGGCGCAGCGTTCCGCCTCAGCCACGCCGCGTACCGATCTGCGTTTACGCCTGACGCCCACGCTGCATACGACGGCTTCCCGTGCGGGCCACCACGGGCTGTCAGGACGCATCCGGCCCGGATTCACGCTCCGCGCCTCGTTCTGAGATCGACATCCATTTTTGATTACCCATTGCTACTCCGCCATGCCGAATCAACTCGCTGATGCGCAGAGCCCGTACTTGCTCCAGCACAAGGACAACCCCGTCGACTGGTACCCGTGGGGCGAGGCCGCCTTCGAGAAGGCGAAGGCCGAGGACAAACCCGTCTTCCTTTCGGTCGGCTACTCCACGTGCCACTGGTGCCACGTGATGGAAGAGGAGTCGTTCGAAGACCCGGAGGTGGCCGCGGCCATGAACGAGACGTTCGTGTCCATTAAGGTCGACCGCGAGGAGCGGCCCGACATCGACAGCCTGTACATGTCCGTCTGCCAGATGATGAGTGGGCGCGGCGGCTGGCCGCTCACCGTTCTTCTCACGCCCGACAAGAAGCCCTTTTACGCGACGACCTATCTGCCCAAGCAGGGCCGTTTCGGGCGGATGGGCATGATGGATCTCATCCCGCGCGTGCAGCAGCTCTGGACGGGCCAGCGGGACGAGCTCCTGAGCGAGGCGGACAAGATCACCTCCACCCTGGAGGAGGCGTCCGTGCAAGCCGCATCGGGCGATACGGTGGATGCCGGCACGCTCGACCGGGCCTACCAGCAGCTCGCCGACCGGTTCGACCCCACGCACGGCGGATTCGGTAGCGCGCCGAAGTTTCCCTCGCCGCATAACCTGCTGTTTCTCCTGCGCTACGCGCTCCGTGCCGAGGACGACGACGCGCTCGGCATGGTCGAAACCACCCTCGACGAGATGCGGCTCGGCGGCCTCTTCGACCACGTCGGCTACGGCTTTCACCGCTACTCGACGGATCAGCAGTGGCTGTTGCCGCACTTCGAGAAGATGCTCTACGACCAGGCCATGCTCGTGATGGCCTATGCAGAGGGGTACCAGGTCTTCGGCAAAGAGGCGTATGCCGAGACGGTCCGCCAGACCATCGAGTACGTGACCCGTGACCTGCGGGATTCGACGGGGGCGTTCTACTCGGCCGAGGACGCGGACAGCGAGACGGACACCGGCGCGATGGAGGAGGGAGCCTTCTACGTGTGGTCGATCGACGAGGTGCGCGAGGTGCTGGACGATGACCGGGCCGACCTTGTGATCGACGTCTTCAACCTGCAACCGGCCGGCAACTACGTGGAGGAGGCGACGGGGGAGAAGACGGGCAAGAACATCCTCCACCTCAAGGAGCCGCTGCCCGCAGTCGCGGCCGAGCGTGGGATGGACGCGGCCGCGCTCCGCGAGCAGATCGAGGCGGCCCGCGATCGGCTGTTCCGGCGCCGGGAAGCCCGCCCGCGGCCGCGCCTGGACGACAAGGTGCTCACCGACTGGAACGGGCTGATGGTCGCCGCGCTCGCCAAGGCCGCCCGCGCGCTCGACACGCCGGCGTACGCGGACGTCGCCGCGGAGGCCACGACGTTCCTGCTCGACACGATGCGCGACGCGGAGGGGCGCTTGCTGCACCGCTACCGCAACGGAGACGCCGCCATCCGCGCCCACCTCGACGACTTCGCGTTTCTGATCTGGGGCCTCATCGAACTGTACCAGGCCACCTTCGAGGCCGAGTGGCTCGGTGAGGCGCTGTGCCTCATGCAGGAGGCACTCGACCATCACTGGGATGAGGCGCGTGGCGGCTTCCACATCACGGCCGACGACGGTGAGGCGCTCATCGTCCGGCAGAAGGAGTTCTACGATGGGGCTGTGCCCTCGGGCAACTCGGCCGCGCTGTACGACCTGGTGCGGCTCGCGCGAATGGCCGAGCGGCCCGATTGGGAGGAGCGGGCACAGGAGCTCGTGGACGTCGCTGCCGGGCAGTTGCAGCAGCAGCCGTCGGGTTTCACAGCGCTGTTTATGGGGGTCGACTTTGCGTTGGGGCCGGCGCAGGAGGTCGTGGTCGCAGGCGACCCCTCGGCGGAGGATACGCAGGCGATGCTCCAAAAGCTACACGCCACATATGCGCCGCGCACCGTCGTATTGTTGCGCCAGACCGACCAGGACGAACCGCTGCTCACGCGCTATGCTCCTTTTACGAGCGCGCATCAGGCGCTCGACGGCCAGGCTGCTGCGTACGTGTGCGAGCAGTACCAGTGCGAG
>JAAAPH010000357.1 GCA_009908415.1 Bacteroidota bacterium | reverse complement strand
CAGCCTCCCCGATGTCTTCCGTGCCCGGCAGGGCAAAGGTTTCGGCATCGGCCCACACGATGCTCTCCTCTTCCCGAAAGCCTTGGGCCCCGAAGGTAAACTCCGACGTGATGCGGCCTTCCCGCGGATAGCGGATCGTGCCAATGTATTCGAGCGTGACCGACTTGAAGTCGCGGTTGTAGCGAATGAGCCCGCCGTCGGTGTTGCCCGTCAGGATGTCGGCCGTGGCCGGATCGAGGGCGCGCTGCTCGTTCGTCCGGCTGTCGATGCCCACGGTGAGGCTGGTGCTGAACAGCTCAGAGGGCTGATAGCTGGCCTGGGTCGACACCGTAAACCGATCCACGCCCTCCTTGATGCTGGGCTGCAGCGCGAGGTCGAGCGCGTCTTGCAGGTTGTCCGTGCCCGTGAAGAACTTGGCGTCGCCCACCTCCAGCATCGTCAGCGGATCCTCGATGGCCGTGCCGTTCGACAGCCGCGAGAAGTTGGATCGCGTGTAATTGCCGCTGAAGCGAACGTTGAGCGCGTTGGTCAGCGACGTTTGTACGTTGCCGCGGAGCGAATACACCGTGTTGCCGTTGCGCGGCTGCACGCCGGTGCCGTGCTGCACTTTGCCGCTGGCGTAGTAGCGCACGCTCTCGCTCCCGCCCGACACGCCAAGGTAGTAGTCCTGGTGCGTCCCCGTCTGCAGGAATTCGTCTTCGATGAAGCTCGTCCGGCCGAAATCGGGGCTCTCCGGGTTATCCCGGGTTTCCGGAAAGGAGAAGCCCGTGTCTTTCAGAAAGCGCGTGACGGGGAACGACGCGCCCTGCTCGGTCCGCACCGTGACCTGCGGCGCACCGGCCTCTCCACGCTTGGTGAAGATCTGGATGACGCCGTTGGCGGCGTCCGACCCGTAGAGCGTGCTCGCCGCCCCACCTTTCGTCACCTCGATGCGCTCGATATCGCTGGTCAGCAGGTCCGACAATGCCGAGGTGGACTCGCCGCCGAAGCTGAAGCTCGTGTTCGAGCTGTTGTCCACGCGCACGCCATCGACGTAGATGACGGGCGTCTGGGACGCGGAGAAGCTGGTGATGCCGCGGAAGTTGACGACAGCGCCCTGCCCCGGCTGGGCCGACTGCATGCGCACTGTGGAGCCGGCTACGCGCCCCTGAAGCAGCTGGTCGATGGACGTCACCGGCGCCTCTTCGATGTCGGTGGCGTTGATGACGTCCACGTTGGCCGCGAGCTTGCGGCGCTCTACGCTCGTGCCCTGCCCGGTCACCACGACCTCGTCGAGCTCCAGCAGGTCCGGCCGCATCGCGAAGTCTTGCGTGATGGTTTCGCCAGCGGCCACGGACACAGTGGCGGTCGCCGTGCGGAAGCCCACGAAGCGTGCTTCAACGTCGTACGTACCCACGGGCACGCCCGTGATTTCGTACTGGCCGCTGACGTTCGTCGCCGCCCCGCGTTGTACATCCGCGATGGTGACGTTGACGCCCGGCAACGGGTCGCCGGTCTCGGCGTCTGTGACCGTGCCGCGGACGGTTCCGCTCTGCTGCGCCAGCACCGGCAGGGGCAGAATCAGGAATAAAAAAAGAAAGACGTAGCCGTTTCGCATAGCAACCGTGCGATGATGGTGGAGGGGCGGTAGGGAGACCGGCAGCGACGCACTTGGGCCACTACCGTGTTTCAGAATCCTATTTGAAAGAAAGCTAACTTGATTTGACAGACGGTGTAAATCGAACGCATGCTGAACGTGCGCTCCTCAACCAATCTTCGCATTATGGCCCGCTGACGGGCCATCCGCTACTGCTGTGCACGATCCGAAGGGGAATCCGCCTGCTCCTGCTGCGCCGCATCGACGATGGCACGAACGTCGGCCAAGAGCTGCTGGGCGTCGAAGACAATGCCATCTTTGATGGTGTACTTCACGCCGCCAACGCGCTCCATCTGGCCCGTCTCGTCGTTCAGCTTGATGGCGCCGGTGCCGTAGAGCACCTTGAAATTCTGGATGGGGTTTTCCTCGACGACCACGAAGTCGGCCTTCTTGCCCACCTGGATGCTGCCGATCTCGTCATCCATCCCGAGGGCCTCCGCGCCGTTCAGCGTAGCCGATTGCAGCACTTCGAGCGGGTGGAAGCCGGCTTCCTGCAAGAGCTCCAGCTCGCGCACGTAGCCGAAGCCGTACACTTTGTAAATGAACCCGCTGTCGCTGCCGGTGGTGACGCGGCCGCCGCGGTTTTTGTACTCGTTCAGGAAGGTCATCCACAGGTCGTAGTTGCGCTGCCACTCGATTTCGTCTTGCGTGGTCCAGTAGTACCAGAACGACCCGTGGGCCGTGCGGCTGGGCTGGAAGAAGTCCATGAGGGAAGGCAGCGTGTAGTCGTCGTGCCACTCGGCGGTGCGGGCGCGCATGAGGTCGCGGCTCGCCTCGTAGATGGTGAGCGTCGGGTCGATCGTGAAGTCGAGGGCGATGAGTGAATCCATCACGGCGTTCCAGTGGTCGCTGTACGGTTCGGCGGCCTGCTTCCAGAGGCGCCCGGCCTGGCCGAAGCGGTCCTGCTCGTTGTTGTAGTTGTAGTCGAGCGGGTAGTCCTGCACGGTGCGGTCGTCGAAGAGGGCCTCCGGCAAGCCGTACCAGTGCTCCATCGTGGTGAGGCCCCAGGTGGCCGAGGTCAGCGCATCGACGCGCGTCACGTCGAGCTGGGCGTGGTGCATGGCCGTGCCCAGGCCCTGGTGGCCCGCCTCATCGAGGGCGGCTTCCATAATCTCGGGCGGGGCGCCGAAGAACTTGATGCCGTCCGCCCCCTGCTCGGCGATGCCGCGCACCCATTCGCGCGCCTCCTCGGGCGTGGCGATCTCCTGGTCGCGCCCCATGCCGAAGGCGATGTACGCCTGCACGCGCGGCGCCGTGATCTCATTGTTGGCGCTCCGCGCGCGGTGGTCGAGCGTCCAGTCGATCCCGTTGCCGCTGGCCGGCTCGCGAATCGTGGTGATGCCGTGGCCCATCCACAGCTTGTAGACGTACTCGGCCGGCGTACCCTGCGCCGCGCCGCCCGTGTGCGCGTGCATGTCCACGAACCCCGGCAGAACGTACATACCGTGCAGATCGAGCTCCGTGCCGCCGTTGGTCGGGGGGCGGCCCTCCGGATCGATCGGGACGCCCGGATAACCTACGCTCCGGATTTCCACGATGCGATCGTTTTCCACCACGATGTCGACGGGCCCGACGGGCGGCGCGCCGGTGCCGTCAATCAGGGTGGCACCGCGGAGGATGAGTCGGTCGTACGGGCCCTCGCCCCGCTGGCGGTCGGGCGCGGGCTCCACGCCGCTGTCCTGGGCGATGGCAGGCGGAAGGCTCACCAACATCAGGACGAGCGTGGCGATCAAAACGCGAAGGGTAGACACGGCAGGAAGAAGATGGATGTTGTGAACAGCGGAACAGGGCGCCGCCAACGCACGGCTACGGCGCGATGGTGGGCGGCGTCGGGGCGCCGTCTTGCTTGTAGATGGTACCGGCCTTCATCACGAAGCCGATATCGTGCAACGCGCGGATGTCGTCCAGTGGGTTCTCGGAGACGGCCACCACGTCGGCGTATTTGCCGTTCTCCAGCGTGCCGAGCTCGTCCAGCCGCCCGAGCAGATCGGCCGCGCTGTACGTGGCGGCATGGATGGCCTCGAACGGCGGCATCCCGGCCTCGACCATGTACTCGAACTCCGTGGCGTTGCGCCCATGGCGGAAGACGCCGGCGTCCGTGCCGAAGGCAATCGGGACGCCCATCTCGTAGGCGCGGGCAAAGGTTTCTTGGATGATGGGGCCGACCTCCAGCGCCTTCTCCACCACAGCCGGTGCATAGTAGCCCTCGATGCGCGCGGAGTCGGCCACGCTCTTGCCGGCCGTGATCGTGGCGACGAGGTACGTGCCCCGATCGATCATCATCTGCATGGTCTCGTCGCTGAGGTATGTGCCGTGCTCGATGGAGGCCACGCCCGCTCGCACGGCGCGCTGCATGCCCTCGTCGCCGTGCGCATGTGCGGCCACCTTGCGCCCGTGATCGCGCGCCGTCTCGACGATGGCGCGGATCTCGTCTTCCTGGAAGTGCGGCCGCGTGCCGTCCTCGTTGAGCGAGAGGACGCCGCCGGTCGCCGTAATCTTGACGTGATCGGCGCCGCGTTTGATGGCCCGCCGCGTGCCCTCGATGGCCTGCGACACCCCGTTGACGACGCCTTCCTGCACGGTACCGGGGCCGACGATGTCTTCGCGGTAGCCAGTCGTCGGATCGCCGTGCCCGCCGCTGACGGCCAGCGTGTTGCCGGCCACGAACATGCGCGGCCCCACGACGTCGCCCCGGTTGATGGCGTTCCGGAGCGCGAGGTCGATGCCCTCGTCGCCGCCCACGTCGCGCACCGTGGTGAAGCCCGCCATCAGCGTGGCCTGGGTGTACGTCGAGGCCTCCAGCGCGCGGTCGGCCGGGGAGCGGCGGAACGGATCGATGTAGCCGCCCTTCTCGAACTCGCCGGACAGGTGCGTGTGCATGTCGATCAGGCCGGGCATGCAGTACGCCTGCCGCAGATTCACGACGCGGTCGCCCTCCTGGGGCTGCGTGTAGCCGCTCTCCACAGCCGCCACGCGCGCACCTTCAACGACGACGGTCCGCTCCTCGACGGGGGCGTCGTGGACAGCCGGGTCGATGAGGGTGCCGCAGTGCAGCAGCGTACGCTGGGCCTGCGCCGGCCCCGCCAGCACGCCCAGGAGGAGGAAAACGAAAGAAAGGGAACGGATGAAGCGCATGGAGAGAGCGTCGCGCGATAGATTACGCATGGTGGGCCTCCAGGGACAGCGTGATGGCGGCGCGGCCATCGCCCCCGTCGCCGGGGTTGTCTCCGCCCCCGCCACCGTCGGTGCTAAAGAGGTCGCACCCCCCTAGGGTTAGCGCTACGACGAAGAGGAGGGCAAACAGCAAGGAAACGTGCGTGCGTCGCATGGCAACGTGGGAAGCGGTGAAGAGGGTTAATCGGTACCGGGCCGGTCCGGCTTGGGAGCACGAAGCCCCGCTTACAGCCGATCGCCCCCGCCGGGGGCCTGGCCGTTGCCGAAGACGTACATAATCTGGAGCGTCGAATCGGCGGGGATGGTGACGCTGTTCTGATCATAACGCGGCTCGCCATCGAGCCAGCCGCGCACGCGCAGTTGATAGTCGTCCTGCAGGTTGGGCACCCGCGCCAGGAAGCGTCGGTCCCGACTGATGTCGTAGGTCTGCTCGAACGGCAGAGTG
>JAAAPH010000336.1 GCA_009908415.1 Bacteroidota bacterium | reverse complement strand
TGCGCTCATTGGCTCCGTTGTCCGCGTTGTCCGCGTTGTCCGCGTTATCCGCGTTGTCACGGCCGTTGTCGCCGGACGCGGTGTACGCTGCGGTGCGGAACGGCGAGGATGAAGCGGTAGCCTCGGCGTCCCCGGACGCGCGGAGCGCCTGGATGGGATACGCGGCTTCGTACTGCACGCGCATGGCCTCCGCATCGGCGAGGGCGTCGTCGAGGGCGCTCTCGTAGTTGGCCACTGGAACCGTAAGGCGCTGCCCGACCCGAATCATGGAGCCTTGCAGGCCATTGATCCGGCGCAGCGTGCGCGACGAGGTTCCATAGCGCGCCGCGAGCTCACTGATGGTATCGCCCCGCCGCACGCGGTACGTAGTAGCCGGACGCTTCTGTTCGTCGGGCAGCTGTGCGTACTGCGCTTCGAACCGCTGATACGTCCCGAGCGGAATCCGCAGGAAATATTTGCCCTTCGACGGCGGCAACGTGTTGCGACGCAGCTCCGGGTTCAAGGCACGGATCACGCTCGTGTTGGTGCCCGCCATCTCGGCAATCTCTCCCAGTGAGAGCATGCTGCCGCGCACGGCCACATAATCATACGCATAGGCGGCATCCGGCTCGACGGCGGGCATATCGTACGCGTCCGGGTTCGACGAGGTCAGCGCGGCCGCGATGAACATCGGAACGTAGCCACGGGTCTCGCGGGGCAGGTTGTAATACACGTCCCAGTACGAGGGATTGCGCTCGTCGCTACGGCGAATGGCGCGTGCGACGCATCCGCCCCCGCAGTTATACGCCGCCAGGGCCAGGTGCCAATCGCCAAACCGGTCGTGGAGATCACGGAGGTGACGGGCGGCCGCCCGGGTGGCCTTCTCCGGATCGCGGCGCTCATCGACCCACGCGTTGACCTGCAACCCGTAGCTGCGCCCGGTGGCAGCCATAAACTGCCACATTCCGACGGCCGAAGCCCAGCTGCGCGCCCGGGGGTTGAGCCCACTTTCGATCATGGCCAGGTACTTCAGCTCCTCGGGCACGCCCTCTTCGTTCAGAATATGCTCCACCATGGGAAAATAGGTGCCGGCGCGCCGCTGCCACTGCAGATAGTGCTTCTCGGGCTCGCGCTGCAGGAACTGGATGCTCTGCTGAACCAAGCGATTGTCCGTCATGGGGATGACGGTTTCCGGGGCCCTCCGCGAAGGCATAACGTCCTCGAGGAGCGGCCCGTCGACATCTTCGAGGCTCCGGAACAGCTCGGCGCGCACGGCAAAGATGTCGCCCCGCGCTGTTTCCAGCGTGTCGTTCGGCGCATAGTCGTGGTAATGCCGATATTCGGCCGCTAGCCCGCGGTAGACCTCGCGAAAGTTGGGATTATCGATGAGGGCCGGCGCACTGTCGAGCAGCGCAGCCACCTCTTCCATGGCCTGATCCAGCAGCGGGCCTTTCTCCCAATCCTCTTGCGCAGCCAAAATGCGCGCCTCCAGATTGTAGAGGCGCATCACGCGGGGATCCATGTCCGGCTCAGCGTCCGGAGCTACCGTGTCCGCAGGAGCGGATGCGTCAGCCGTCGAAGCAGGCGCTGGCGGGGCGTCCGGTGTATCCGTGGATTGAGAAAGGGTGTTGCATCCGGCAAGCACGAGCGCACAGCCCAGCAGGATCATGCTCGTGAGGCGACGTACGACGTTGAACATAGTGCGTAAAACTCGGATGGATGGAGGATGAGGTGGACGTGCGACCGAGCAGGTGCGGCGCGTCAAAATATCGAAGCTTGAACCCAATAAAAGCAAATGATGAGCCAGAAGCCATCAGTCACAGGTTGAACCGGCATGCTTCCTTACGCTGAGACGGCACCGTCCGCCGCCCCCTCCCTCCGCCGACTTCAGGCCCCACGCCTCGATTCCAACTGGCCCTGTAGTGGAGGTCAAGCCGCCGTGACGCGCCCTTGCTCCGCGAGCGCTTCTGCAATGCGATCCGGTTCCAGATGAAAGAAGTGGTTGGTCGGGCCGTGTCCGCGCCCATAGGATAGCGCATGGCGAATGGCGGCGGTCACGTACTGCTTCGCCCGCTCAATGGCGATGGGCAGATCGCTCCCCCGGGCCAGGTGGGCCGCAATGGCTGAGGCATAGGTACAGCCCGTGCCGTGTGTGTTTCTGGTATCGACGCGCGGTGCCACAAAGGAATGCATCTGCGTGCCGTCGAAAAAGACGTCCACGACCTCGGCCTGGCCACGCAGGTGGCCGCCTTTTACCACGACCGATTCGGGACCTTGCTCGTAGATCGCCTCGGCCGCCTCCTTTGCATCTTCGACCGTCTCGATGTCGATGCCGGACAGCATTTCGGCTTCGTGGGCGTTCGGGGTGACGACGGTGGCCAGCGGAATCAGCCGCTCGCGGAGCGTGCTGATGGCCTCGTCTTCCAGCAGCTTGAAGCCGCTCTTCGAAATCATGACGGGGTCGACGACGAGCGGGTACAGTCCGTGGGCCTCGATCTTCGCGGCGACGATCTTGATGATGAGCGACGACGACAGCATGCCCGTCTTCGCGGCCGCCACGTCGAAGTCGGACGCGACGGCGTCGATCTGGGCGGCAATGAGCTGGTCGGGGAGGTTGAACGACATCGTGACGGCCTCCGAGTTTTGCGCCGTCACGGCGGTGAGCGCGGAGGTCGCAAACACCCCGTTGGCTTCCATCGATTTGATGTCGGCCTGAATGCCCGCGCCGCCGCCGGAATCGCTCCCCGCGATGGTCAGTGCGATGGGTTTCGTGCTCATGGTCTCAGGAAGTTCGTGCGAGAAGATGGTGGAAGGCAGATGAGGAAACAGCCTCCTAGGCCGGAGTGGCCAGGGCACGTAGGTACGCGCGGGCGGCGGCGTGAGGCGCGGCGGCGTTCATGATGCCAGACAGCACCGCGACACCCTGCGCGCCGGCCGCGCGGCATGCGGCCACGCGCTCGGGCGTGATGCCCCCTAGCGCGATCACAGGTTGGGACGCGGCGGCCACGCACACGTCGTGCAGCGCGGGGATGCCGGCCCCCGGATGGTCCGGCTTACTGGTCGTCGGATACACCGGGCTGAAGAAGAGATAGTCCGCCGCCGCGAGCCGCTCGCTCTGGACCTCGACCACATCGTGGGCCGAGTAGCCAATCAGTACGTCATCGCCCAGACGCTTCCGTGCCTCCGCGATGGATGGCCCGCGGCGCCCGAGATGCAGGTGCACCCCGAGGGCTGCCGCCACGTCGAGCTGCGTGTTGACGGAGATGCCAATAGCCTCGGAGAGATCCCACAGCCGGCGAATCAGCCGACGCGCCGTCCGGTCGAACGCGGACCGATCGGCGTGGTGATCACGCAGATGGACCCATCGCACTCCGGCCCGGGCCGCCGCCAGCACCCGCTCGGTGCGGTCGGGCTCCGTGAAGCGATCCGCAATGAGAACGAGCCGAGCAGGAAGCATGCGTGGGCGAGGGGGTCGACCGTGGCGGGCGGGATGAACGAGCTACGAGATGAACGAGCTACGATCCGACGCGTCCTTCCGTGGGCGAGGAGGCTTGCGCGTAGAGCCGCCGCGGGATGCGGCCGGACTGGTTCGCGAGGCGCCCGGCCGTTACGGCGTGCCGCATGGCCCGCGCCATCTGCACGGGATGCTGGGCCTGCGCGATCGCCGTGTTCAGCAGCACCCCGTCGTAGCCGAGCTCCATCGCCATCGTCGCGTCACTCGCCGTGCCGATGCCCGCGTCCACAATGAGCGGCGTGTCGTCGATCAGCTCGCGGATGATGCGCAGGTTATACGGGTTCACGAGCCCCATGCCACTGCCGATGGGTGAGGCGAGCGGCATGACAGCCGCACACCCCATGTCGGCCAGCTTACGGCACGTGATGGGATCATCGTTGGCGTACGCGAGCACGGTGAAGCCGTCGTCGATGAGCTGCTTGGCGGCCTTCAAGAGCTGCTCCACGTCGGGCATCAGCGTCTCGTCGTCGCCAATCACCTCCAGCTTGATGAGGTCGGTGCCGAGCGCCTCGCGGGCGAGTTGGGCCACGAGCACGGCTTCTTTCGCCGTGTAGCAACCGGCCGTGTTGGGCAGCACGCGGTATCCGCCGCGCTGCAATAGGTCGAGGTGACTCTCCTCGGCGGGATCGTTTACGTTTACGCGGCGGATGGCCACGGTCACGAGCTCGGCCCCGGCGGCCGCCAGCGCATCCATCATCACCTGCGGGTTCGGGTAGCGGCTCGTTCCCACGATGAGGCGCGACGAAAAGGTGTGCTCGCCGATGACGAGCGGCTCGTCGGCCGCCTCGTCCGTCTCCGCTCCGTTTTGTACAATGGACTCAGGCATTAATTTTTGTCTTCGCCAATCGAAAATCGCGAATCGACACGCAACACTATCCGCCCTGTTGCGCCTGGATCACCTCCACGGTATCGCCATCGTCGAGGACGATGTCGCCCCACTGCTCGCGCGGGATGACCTCGCTGTTGACGGCCACGGCCACGCCCGAGGCATAGTCGGGATGCACGTCGAGGTCGCGGAGAACGGCTGTGAGCGCGTACCCGACGGGTACGTCGCGGTCCTCGCCGTTCACGGTCACCGATTGCGTATCGGGCTGTACAGTCATACAGATACAGAGCTCGTTGTCGCATCATGAAAGCGCCGGGGGGAAAACGGCTCCAGCCAACGGGAGGTTTCTCCGGTCCGGATGAGGCGGGCGATCTCCTGCGCCGTCACGGGCGTGAGCAGGACGCCATGCCGGTAATGGCCCGTTGCGTACACGACGCCAGGCGCCGCGGACTGGCCGAGCACGGGCGCATGGTCGCGGCTGGCGGGGCGCAGGCCGGCCCACGTGTCGCGCACGGACAAATCGTAAATGCCGGGCACCACCTCCCACGCGCCTTCAAGCAGGTCGTACAACCCACCGGCTGTCACGTCCGTGTCGAAGCCCATCTCCTCGCTCGTGGCGCCGATGAGCAGGCGCCCGCTCGACTTCGGCGCCAAGTAGGCATCGGGGCCGCGCACGACGTGCTCCAACCCGAACGGCAACTCCATCTGGAGCTCCATCATCTGTCCCTTCACCGGCCGGACCGACGGGCGCTGTTCGCGTTCGATGCCGTCGATCTGACGCGACCACACACCCGCCGCCACGACGACCTGCTTCCCCTCGACGCGCTCGCCGTCCGCGGTCACCACGGCCGGCCGCTCGGCATCCGGATCGATGGCCGTCACGGGCGTGTGCTCGTGGAGCGTGCCGCCCACGCTCTGGAACGCCGTGCGGAGCGCCTCCAACAGCTT
>JAAAPH010000064.1 GCA_009908415.1 Bacteroidota bacterium | reverse complement strand
CGCCGACCCCAGCGAGCAAGAAACCATCTTTGTCAACATTGTGGGCTCGATCCGGCCCGAGGAGATTGGCAAGATCGGGCGCGGCCTCGACATCGAGCCCCTGCAGAATGTTGACACGAGCAGCCAGAAGGACTGATGCGGGTTGCTTGCCTCACGGTCTGGGCCCTCGCGCTGGTGGGTTGTGTACAAACGCATGCACCGGCCCGCATACCCCCTGCCTTCGCGTCCAACGCGGATGGGTGGGACCGTCAGGTATCGATGCAGTTCGGGCCGCGGATGCTCCAGGCCGGTCTACCCCTCCTCCTTGCCCACCAGTCGCCCGCGCTACCGCTGTATGTCCGGCACCTCGACCGGGCGCTGGTAAGCATCTACACGGCCTCTGGCGGGGCTCCCACCGCTTCCCCTGCCCCGCGAGCTGTATCGGATGCGTGGGAGGTGGTACTCCGTCTTCGCGATGAAGACGCGACCATCACCCTGCTCCACGACACCGCAACGCCAACACTGGACCGGTTCTACCTGTTGATGAACGATGATGCAAAGCGCATCGTGGCGTACGCCAAGGGCGATCTGTGGAGCGTGGTGCGCCAGGCCCCTCGCGATG
Organism: Bacteroidota bacterium; assembly: GCA_009908415.1. Classification (GTDB taxonomy): domain Bacteria; phylum Bacteroidota; class Rhodothermia; order Rhodothermales; family Salinibacteraceae; genus JAAAPH01. The sequence goes on along the minus strand of JAAAPH010000064.1, from coordinate 4,675 downwards.
AGCTTTAACCGCCCCCCGCCGTGCGCGGCACCACGCCTCCGAGACTCGATTCTCGGGGGCTTTTTGCTATATTGGGGGCCCTATTCGCCATTGCTCCTTTCACCACTCGCCATCATGGCATGGACACGATCATCGAGCCGTTTCGCATTAAAGCCGTCGAGCCGATCCGCATGACGACGCGCGCGGAGCGGACTCGGCTCATCCGTGACGCCCACTACAACCTGTTTGCCCTGCACGCGGACGACGTGCTCATCGATCTGCTCACTGACTCCGGGACCTCGGCCATGAGCGCAGCGCAGTGGAGCGGCATGATGCGGGGCGATGAAAGCTACGCCGGCTCGCCCTCGTACCACCGGTTCGAGGCCGCCGTGCAGGAGCTGATGCCCTTCGAGCACGTCATCCCCACGCACCAGGGCCGTGCCGCCGAGCGGATCCTGATGGGCATCGTGGCCGGGCCGGACGCCATCATCCCGAACAACACGCACTTCGACACCACGCGCGCCAATGTGGAATCCACCGGCGCGGAGGCCGTGGATCTCGTCATTGAAGAGGGTCTCGACCCCGCGGCCCAGCATCCGTTTAAAGGCAATATGGACCTGGACCGCCTGGACGCCCTGCTCGACGAGCAGGGGGACCGCGTGCCGCTCGTCATGCTCACGATCACCAACAATTCCGGTGGCGGCCAGCCGGTATCGATGGCGAATGTGCGCGGTGCCCACACCATCTGCGCACGCCACGGCGTTCCCTTGTTCATCGACGCGTGCCGGTTCGCCGAAAACGCGTACTTCATCAAGCAGCGCGAGCCCGGCTACGCCGACACCCCCGTCGCCGACATCGTCCGCGAGCTCTTTGCCCACGCCGATGGCATGACGATGAGCGCGAAAAAGGACGGCCTCGCCAACATCGGCGGGTGGCTCGCCCTGAATGACGACGCCTGGGCGGAGGAGGCGCGCAACCAGCTCATTCTCACCGAGGGCTTTCCCACATACGGCGGCCTCGCTGGGCGCGACCTGGAGGCCATCGCCGTCGGCCTCACGGAGATCGTCGATGAAGATTACCTCGAATACCGCATCGCCTCCACGCGCTACCTCGGTCGTGCGCTCATCGATATGGACGTTCCCATCGTGCAGCCTGTCGGCGGCCACGCCGTCTACATCGACGCGAAGGCGATGCTGCCGCACATCCCGCCGCTGGACTATCCGGGCCAGGCGCTCGCGGTGGCCCTCTACGTTGCAGGCGGCATCCGGGGCTGCGAGATTGGCTCGGTAATGTTCGGCCAACAAGCCGATGGCTCCGAGCAGCCGGCGCAGATGGAGCTCGTTCGGCTCGCGATCCCCCGGCGCGTCTACACGCAGAGCCACGTCGACTATGTGATCGAGTGCATCGCCGCGGTAAACGCCGACAAGGCCTCGCTCAGCGGCTTCGCAATTACCGAGGCGCCCGATCAGCTGCGCCACTTCACCGCCCACTTTGCGCCCCTGGGCGAATCCGCCTTCGCCTAACGGACGCTGTTCGCGGCGGGTTACGGTTGGGTCAGCATGTCGACGACGTCGGTGTGCCCGCTCTGACGCGCGAAGGCGCGGGCCGTCTCGCCATCGGTATCCTCCAGGGCCGGATTCGCGCCATGGTCCAGCAACGCCTGTACCACGCCGACATGCCCTTCGGCCGCGGCAAACATGAGCGACGTCCACCCTTCTGCCTCGTCAGCCCGGTTGGGGTCTGCGCCCCGTTGCAGGAGCAGTTCAACCGTTTCGGGGTTCGGTCCGCTGGCGGCAAAGATGAGGGGCGTGCGGCCCTCTCGGTTCTCCGTTTCGACCTCTGCCCCCTGGTCCAGTAGAAATCGTACCACCTCGGTGTGGCCGTCGTAGGCCGCCATCATCAGCGGCGTGCGGCCCATCCCGTCGGCCGCATCGAGGTCCATGCCCTGCTCGGCCGCGCGCTGCACGGTGCCTAGCGCTCCCCGGAACGCCGCCTGCATCAGCGCATCCTGCGACAGATCGGCCGCGACCTGCTCGTCCGCCGTTGGAGGCGCCGCGGCATCACGCGGCTCCTCGGCCGGCCCTCCGCACGCGGCAAGCAGCCATCCTCCCACCACCAACACCAACACCCACCCGCTTGTCCTGCTCATAACCCTTTCGGTCTCGTTCAAACAATGCAAGGCTGCATCTGAGGCGCCGATGGCGGTCTTCCCCCGGCGGCCCCACGTGGTCGTCCTGCGCGGATCGCGCCAGGCGACCGTCCATCGTCGCAGCACGCCCCCTCAGTGCGCCTCATCCAGAATGTAAATGTCGGGCAGGTTGCGCGCGATTTGGCCGTAGTCGAGGCCATAGCCGATGACGAATAGGTTGGGAATCTCAAACCCCACATAATCCAGGTTCAGATCCACCTCCGTAGAGTCCGGCTTGTGGAGCAACGTGGCGACGCGCAAAGAAGCAGGGTCGTGCATCGCCATCCGCTGCAGGATAAACTCCATCGACAGGCCCGTGTCGACGATGTCTTCGACGATGATGACGTGCCGCCCGTCGAGGTTCGCATCGATCTTCTTCAGCTCCGTCACCTCCCCGCTCGACACCTTCGCGGCGCCGTACGAGGAGAGCTTCATGAAGTCGACCTCGCAGTCAATGTCGATCGCCCGCATAAGGTCGGCGATGAACATGAAGGCCCCGTTGAGCACGCCAATGAGGATCGGCGTGGTGCCGGCGTAGTCCTGATTAATGGCCGCGCCGATCTCACGGGTGCGCGCCTGGATGGTGTCCGCGTCCAGGTAGCGGCGAAACCGCTCCCCGCGGCACTGGATGGTGTGTTCGGAGGTGGAGGTGGACACGTGCGTGAGGTCGCGAGGGGCCGACATGGCGCATATTCTTCGTTCGTGATGATGGACGATGCTAACGTACAAAGCGACAACGACGGATGATAGGGGTCACCCGGTGCCAGCGGCCGGCTCGAAGTGCATCCGGAGGACCGCCGCCGTGTCGGGGCGGATGCGCACCGGATGCGCCAGGCGGTGCCCGACCACCCACACGATGCGCTCGCGGTCTTGCAGCACGAGCACCCCCTGCCGGCGGTGGGGCGGCACCTGCTCGTCCGTCAGAAAATCGCTGATTTTTTTCGTGTGCGTCATGCCGAGCGGCTGAAAGCGATCGCCGTTCTGCCAAGTACGCACCGCAAGCGGTCCCTGGACGGCGTGCGCGTCCGCATACACCGTGTCGGGCGCCTCGGCCCCGAGCGATTCCGGCGGCTCCTCTACGCGCTCTACCCGTAGCGTGCCGTGAGGCAGCGCCACCTCTTCGCCGAAGGGCACGCTGCGGGGTTGCGCCAGTGCCGGCTCGGCGTGGTTCACAAACCGAAGGGCGCCCCGCTCGCGCCAGATCGTGCCCGAAGGGACTTCAACCCGCCGCCCGACCTGGGCGGCCAGGAGCGCCTCGATCTCCTCCGCGAAGGCGGCTTGATACGGCGCCCCGGCCATCCACCGCGCCAGCGCCTCCAGGAGGACCCGCCGCCGCCACACGGCCGGCAGCGCGCGAAGCGCGGCCGTATCTAGCACACCGCCCGCATCGGTGGCCGTGGCACAGCGGTTGAAGTAGGTTTCCAGTGCCGGCTCCACGGTCGCCGTGCGGTAGGCGCGCACGAGGTCCGCCGTCCGGGCAATGCGCGCGCTCGCTCCTTCGAAGTGCGCCTCGATCACCGGCAGAATCCGGTGGCGGATGGTGTTTCGGTCGTACTTGATCGCCCGGTTGCTCGCGTCGGTACGCCACGGAAGCCCCTGTGCCTGCGCATAAGCCTCGATGGCCGAGCGCGACGCCGTCAGCAACGGACGCACCAGGTCGATGGGCGGGTCGTCCTGGAGGGGGCGCCGGGGCGCCATCCCCGCGAGGCCTTCCACCCCGCTCCCCCGAAACAGATTCAACAGCAGCGTCTCGGCCTGATCGCCCCGGTGATGGCCGACGGCCACGCGGTTGGTGTCCTCCTCCGCAGCGCACTGTGCCATGAACGCATAGCGCTGCTGACGGGCCGCCTCTTGCAGCGAGAGGCGCTCATCGGCGGCCTTGGCTTCCGGGTCGCAGCGTACGACGCGAACGGGAATGGGCGGCTGTTGCGCGCCGCACCACGCCCGCACCACGTCCTCGTCGGCGTCCGACTCCGCGCCGCGCAAGCCGTAATTGACATGGGTAGCCCGGACCCGGTAGCCCAAACGCTGCAGCACAGCGGCCAAGACCATCGAATCGACGCCGCCGCTTATCCCCACGACTACGCACTGCCCGGCGTCGAGCAGGTCATGGTCGCGGAGGTAGGCCCCCACGTGAGCGAGAAGCGACGACTCAGGAGAGGACGCCATGGCGGCCAGCGAAGCCCCGAAACGGGCCGGTTCGGTGCATATCAGCGGCGGAAGGCGCGTTCGATCTCATCCATCGATACGTTAAGCACCGTGGGATTTCCTTGCGGGTCCGCATACGGCATCTCGCAGGCAAAAAGGTCGTCCAACAAGGCCTGCTGCTCCGGCTCCGACAAGGCGTGCCCCCGGGAAACGGCATGTTTCCGAGCCAGGCGAGCCGCCAAGGCTTTCCGCCGGTCGGAGGCATCGTGCGTGCCGGCCTCGATCTCATCCAACAGGTCGCGGAGCATCGGAGCGGCGTCGCCGGACGACGCCTCGGCGGGGACGGCGCGGATGGCGACC
>JAAAPH010000416.1 GCA_009908415.1 Bacteroidota bacterium | reverse complement strand
ATCCGAGGCGGCGTTGCCCCAGGTCGGGTTCCAGATCGAGACGCGGTAATCGCCGCCGGGCAGACCGGGCTTCACGATCGCCGTGCCGCCCGTGCCAGTGTCGAACACGGTCTTCGTCGTAGGACCGAAGGAGTCGCTGACAAAGCCCACTTCGCTGAAGCTGCCGCCATTGACGCCGTCGAGGATAAAGGGTGCCTCGATCTCGTCGATCTTCCAGTCGAAAAGCGTGGACGGAGTGGCGATGACGCGCAACTCGGCCCGGTAGCTCAGGGTGCGCCCGTCACGGTCCACCACGCTCGCCTGATACACCCCCGCGTCGGCCGGCACGAGTTGCTCGAGGAGCAAACTCGCCTTCGTTTCACCGGCCAGCACCTCGCCGTCCTTCGTCCAAGTCACGGTCAATACCTCGTCTCCGGAGTCGCGGACGGAGAAGAGCGCATCACCGCCTTCCGCTACAACCTGCGAAACGGCATGTTGATCAAGCGCCGGCGGCAAAGAGGCAAGCGAGCGTTCGCGCAGCGAAGCAAGACGGGTGTCGAGATCGGCCTCCAGCGCGTCCAGGGAGGGGCTGCCGAGCAGCGGATTCCACTCGAAGCGGTCGCCAGCAGCGACCGCGTAGAATTCTCTCGGATCGCCCGACTCGCCTTCGTAGTACTTGTGGCCGCGCGCCCAGATCAGGCCGCCGAGCGGATCCGAGGCGTCTCTCGAGCCGCCGATCAGCCCGTAAGCCTCCTCCACCCAGTTCGGATCGTGCGCTTCCAGCAAGGGGGCGAGGCTCTTGCCGTCGAGCGGGGTATTCGGATCGGGCAGGCCGCAGAGTTCGACCAAGGTCGGGTAGATGTCCATCAGCGTGACCGCCTTTTCCTCCACTTCGTCGACACGGGCGCCGCCTGGCACGCGGAAGATGAGCGGCACGTGGAAGCCCACATTGTCCGGCGTGCCTTTGGAGAAGAAGTTGTTGTGCTCGCCCAGCCCGTAGCCGTTGTCGCCGAAAACGACTACGAGGGTGTTGCCCGCCAGGCCGGTGGCGTCGAGCTTGTCGAGCAGGTCGCCAATATGGTCGTCGGACATCGCCGTGCAGGCGTAGTAGCCCTCGAGCGACTGGCGAAAGCCAGCCTCATCCGTGAACGGCCGATTGAAAGGAGGTAGAACGATCTCGGCGGTGGACGGATCGGTTACGTTATCGTCGCCGGCCCCCCAGTTGAAGCGCCCGTAGTATTCCGCCGGCGCGACATACGGCAAGTGCGGGCGCCGCAATCCCACTGCCATGAAGAACGGCTTCTCGAAGGCGTCGAATGTGCCCCCGGGGCTGGCAAAATCGTCGAGCAGCTCGAGCGCGCGGGTCTTGGTGATGCCGTCGGTCAAGCGGTCGGCGTCGATCGGCTGCCCGCTCTCGTCCGTCGCATCCATCTCGTAGACCGTCCGGTCCTCGCCGCCGCCCTCGGTTAAGTGGATTTGGCGGCGCACGTTATCGTCGAGCCCCAGGGTGGACAGCTCGTTGGCCTGTATCACGACGTTCTGCCGGTTTGGACCGAAGGGCTCTTCGGTGATATCCCAACCGTTCGGCACGTCTTGCCCGATGTGAAAAACCTTGTCGAGACGGACCGTGGAGTAACCGTTCGCCTGAAAATGCTGGTGCACGTAAACCGCGCTGCGGTTCATCCCGTCCTGATTCCGGATGTCGCTGTTGTTCCGCCAGTCCGAAGCTTCGACGTTTTTGCCGGACATGAACATTTGCCGCGCCGGCATGCAGGCGGCCCAGTTCGAGTAGGCCTGGGTAAAGGCGAGGCCCTCGTCACAGAGACGATCGAGGGCCGGCGTTTGAATGCTCGGGTGCGTTTCCCCGTAGGCGGGGTGGCCGACCGCCGAAGCCGCCATGTCGTCGAGCACGATCATGAGGACGTTGAGCGGCCCCTCGCCGAGGGCGGGCGTGGTCGCCGAATCCGTGTTCGAGGGCGCGGAAGCTCCGAGGTCGTTGAAGGCGACGACCCGGTAAACGTAGGTGCTCGACGGGCTCAAGCCGATATCCCGAAAGAGCGTGACGCCCTCTCCGACTGTCGCGATCTCGGTAAAGCCGGCGCCGCCGTCCCGCTCGATGGAAAAGCCCGTTTCGTTGCTCGAAGCGTCCGTCCACGCCAGCTCGAGAACGTTTGCCGCGAGGACCTCGACCGCGAGGCCGGATGGCGCGGCGTCCGGCGGGGCGGGAGGCAGGTCGTCGGTCGTCGCCGTCGCCTCGTTGGAATCGTCCGACGGCCCCGATCCGGTATTGGCGCGCACGCGGTAGGTGTAGGCGGTCGAGGGCGTCAACCCGCCGTCCACATAGCTCGTGACGTCGGTCGCCACCGTATCGACGACGGCAAAGGCGCCCCCTCCCGAGCTGCGTTGGATCTCGAAGCCGGTCTCGACCGTCGAGTTATCCGTCCACGAAAGTTCGATCTCGTTCTGGTTCAACGCCGCAGCCGTGAGATCGGTCGGTGCGTCCGGATCGGCGGGTCCCGTCTCCATGAGCAGCGCGGCATTGAGCGCGGGCCCGCGCTCGAGCTCCTTGCCGCTTCCGTTCGCCTGGATCGTAAGCAGCAGTTCTCCGCCCGAGGGCTGAAGCCCGGCGAGCGTGAAACTGACCGCTTCCGTCGTATTCACGCCGGTGTTGGACTGCCCCCCCACCGAGAAATCGACGTCCGTTGTCAGAAAGAGGCCGCTGTCCGCGAAGACGCTCAATTCGTAGAGCCGACTGTCGTCGAGCCCGCCGAAGACGATCTCGATCCCCCCGTCCGGCTCCTTCATGTAGAAACCGTCCCCGTACGCTTCGGCGACGAAGGTGCCGTCGTCCGGCCCGCCCGAATCCGTCGATATCACCGTGCCCTCGCGGGTAAAGGCGAGCGAATACCCGCCCGCACCAGTATCATCCGTGAGCCCGGTGAAGTTCATGGTTCCCAGACCGGTGTCGAACTGAATCACATTGTAGGGCGCGGCCGCATCGACGACGGTCGCGCCGCCGCTACCGTGAAAGTCGTAAAAGACGGTTCCGGCGGAGGCGGTCGCAGCGATCACAACGGCGGCGATGTGGGGAGTCCATGAAAAGAAAGAGCCGCCGGAGGACGGCGGAGGCGGAGCGGTCGAATCGGAACATAATACAAGGATGGTTTGGGGTTTGGAGGCCGACGACGGGAAACACCCGCCACAAAACTCAAATTGCCTACTTCAATACTCCGGCGACGCAAGCAGACGGAATATGAACCTGTTCAAAGCGCGCTCGAGCGCGGGAGCGCGGCAGTGGTCGCAACGTAGCCGGGTGCTTTCAGCCCCGGCCGGTGGCGGATACGGAACGCCGGACCACCCTTCGTGCGGTGCGTCGCCAGAAAGCAAGTCCATGTCGCGCAGCCAAAATGTCACCGAAAGCACCTCTTAAAATGTAGAGTTCTTTCATACCATCCGATGCTCGAACCACAGACCAACGCCAAACGCCTTGCTCTAAAACTCGACGGGGTCTGGGCCATCAACCCCAAGACCACCAAACACCACCAGCCGGGGCTCGCCGGTATCACCGGTCTGGATACGATCCGGGCGGCTTTCGAGCTTTCCCGCAGCCAGAAGCTCGGTCGTCTTGGGGTCGTAGATGCGGTAGTCCGAGGGGATCACGCTCTCCGGCGCACGGATGCTCGCCGCCCCGCCGCTTTCGAGGTAGAGGAGAAAGCATCGCCCGGGGGCAGACAAACCGCGCCCGCCCAGAGTATGCCACCAGACCGGCTCCATATCAGTCAGGGGCAGACCCTGCAGAAGTTTCCCGACATTGCCAACGTAGCGCGAACCCTCGAAGTCGAGCGCCTCCCGCCAGCCGCAACCCGGGGCCAGACACCATCCCGCATGGCCCTCTTCCTTGGGCGACAATCGCCACTGCCAGAGGCTGGCCGCTCCGTAGAAGACGCCCATGGTGCCACCCGCGAAGAGGTTGCACCAGGCCTCGTGCCCCTGCCACCAGCCAGCGGCATGTCCCATCGCTCCCATGTTTTCGTAAGTCGGCTCGCCGTTGGCCACGCCTTTGGGCGGATAGTTACGCCACATATCGGCCACCCGTTCGGGCAGATGTTCGCCCCGGTGCCCCGTCTGGCACCACTGGAAGTCGAGCCAGGCTTCCTCCTGCTGCGCACGGAAGGGGCTGTGCGGCTGGTAGTGGATGCCGGCCGGTTGACCGTAAGCATCCCACGCTTCGATCGCCCGTCCACCGGCCACCACCCCGGGAGCGTAGCCGTCGCCGTCGCCCCCCACCAGATAAATGGCCGGACGGGCTCCGTAGCGGGCGACAAGGTAGCGGCAGTAGCGGGCCGAATCCTCCGGCGGAAGCGAATTGCCCGCCGTCCGCTGGTTCTTCCAGCCGTAGCCGTGGAAGACCGGTTGGTAGACGGGCACGATGCCGTGCGCCAGCAATAGGTCGACGCGCTCGTCGAAGGCGCGGAAATAGGCCGGATTCATGCGGGTCAACCGCCCCTCGGACAGATCCTCGAAGGCCACGTCGAAGCCCCCCGACTCGGTCCGCTCGCGCGGACCCCGCGCATCCCGGTCGGGCTGCAACGTCATCATCAGGGTGGCGTTGAAGCCCTTGGCCGAACGGTCCTCCGCGTAGACCCGGCACTGATCCAGAGTCGAACGCCAAGGCAGCGCCCAGGCGGTATCCGCGACGATTAGGGCGGGATGCCCATCGGCATGGACGACATTCCGCTTGCCTGGGGACATATGCCAGAAACCGTGCGCACCAAAAACATCGGAGGCATCGCGACCGGTGCAGCGGAGCGTGCCAGAGCGCCCGTCCAGCCCGCTATCCCCCGAGGCACAGGCACTTTGCCAAGACCAAAGTCCCTCCGCGACCGGTGCGAAGCGGACGCACCAGCGGGAACCGCCTTCCCAGAACATCGGGCGGCGCAGCACGGCCCCGTCCTCATGCGTGAAGGCCACCGTCGGCTCGAGCTCAAGATAGGGATTGTCGAAGCAGTCTTCCGCCTCAAACGGGATTTCGATTTCTCTCCAAAGGGGTATCGGCATAAGGATCGGGTGCGTCGCAGCAGGCGCGAGGCCGTGACGCGCGCTCAGAGGTTGCCGGCCGGGGAGGAAATCGCCGGGACGGCGGAACGACCGGGCACTAAAAAAAAGCGGCACCCGCTACCGGGCACCGCTCGAAAGAAACGCGTGGTTTATGCCGTCCTAGCTCCGGCGACGCAGCGCGACCCAGCCGAGGCCGAGAAGGCCGACAAGGAGGGCGAAGCTCGAAGGCTCGGGGATGATGG
>JAAAPH010000146.1 GCA_009908415.1 Bacteroidota bacterium | reverse complement strand
GCTCATGAGCATGCGGCTGCCGTGGGCATCCTTCGCCAGCGTGCCCATCGCCTGCCGCCGTTCGGCCAGCGGACGATCGGCGGCCTGGACCGTCTGCAGCTGAGCCTGCATGACCTGGATCGCCTGCCGCTCTTCGGGCGTCTGCTCCTCGGCCGCCCAGTCCTTTAGCTCGTACCACGCATTCGTGCGGCGGTAGTCGAGCCACCACGCGGCCCGCTCGGCGATTTTCGGCTGATCGCTCTGGGCAAGCGCTTCCATGGCCGCGACGGCCGCGCGGTCGTTGATGAACCCGAGGGCCACCATCGCTTCCTTCTGCTCCTCCCACGCCACGCTCGACGCGGACGCGCGGCGCTGCAACGCGTCGATGGCATCGATCGGGTGTAGGCGCCACACGAGGTCCGACCACGGGTCGCTCCATGCACTCGGCGCGGCCGCGACGGCCAGTTCCTGCTGGAGCAGCTCGTAGGTCGCGGCTTCCTCGCCCTCGGCGGCCAGCCCGAAGGCCTCCAGGTACCACCGGTCCTCGCCATCGTAGCGGCGGGCCAGCTCCACCATCGCCGCGCGGCTCTCGGCGAGCGGGACGTCGCGCAGGTAAATCGCCGCGGCGCGCCGGACTGCCGGCGACGCGTCCTGGACTGCGCGGCGGACACGCGGCATCATGGCGCTGGAATCATCGACCTGCTTCAGCGCGCGGAAGGCGGCCCCCCGCAGCGCCGGATCGGGCGACGAGCGGAAGATCCGATCCGCTTCCTGCAGACCCTCCGGGCCGAGGTGCGCCAGCAGCCACACGGCCCGCGCCCGATGGAACGGATTATCGGCGTCGAGCAGCGCCTTCACCTCGTCGAGGACGGCGCTGCCCTGTTCCTTGAGCCGCCGGAACCCAAGCGCCCGCACGTTCGGGGCGGGGTTGCGAAGCGCTTGCAGCTGCCCCGCAGTGGTGCTCAGATCCAGCGCCGGGGCCTGCGGATTGTCGCCTTCGCGCGTGATGCGGAAGATGCGGCCGTACCCCACGGAATCCTGCATCTGGTGCCCTCCGACGCGCGCATCGTACCAGTCGGCCACGTAGATGGCACCGTCGGTGCCCACGGCCACGTCGCTGGGCCGGAACCAGTAGCTCCGGCTCTCCGGATCCCAGTTGTCGTACGTGCCCCGGTTGTAGACCACCGAGTCGGGGACGGAGCTGACGAAGCTGGTGCTTTCGAGCGCGAAGCCGGCTCCCTTCGGCTCCGGATGATAGCCGTAGATGACGTTGCGCCCGGCGTCGGCGCTGAGTAGCATGCCGCGGTGCGCCTCGCCCAGCTGGCTGCCCTCATACCGCACGATGCCCGTCGGCGCGCCGGGCCCCGTCTGATCGCCGGCCGGGATGACGCCCGGATCCTCCTGGTGCCAGTGCGCCGTGAACGTCTCTTGGCCGGGGCGCTGGTCCGCCTGCCAGGTCCGCGCCCCGTCCCGGCTGAAGAAGCCCGTGTTGCTCGCCGGCATGGCGTACAGCACGCGCGTGCTCGCATTGCCGTCGTCGTCGTTGTCGTTGTTCCAGACGTTGCCGTAGGAGTCGACCGCCAGCTCGTACGAGTTGCGGAAGTTGTGGGCGACCACGTCCAGCCCTGTCCCATCGGGGTTGACGCGCAGGTTGAGGCCGCCCGTCCAGACCTTCCCGTCGTCGCTCGTCAGGCCGGGCTGATTGCCCTCCATGTATGGCGTACCGCCCGAGTAGATGCTGCCCGCGCGCAGCGTCCACCCGGCCTGGTCGGTCACAATGTGCGGACCGGCGTTGCCGGCGTTGAAATAGAAGCGGCCGCCCGGCCCCGACGTGATGGCATGCAGGCCGTGATCGTGGTCCAGCCCGCCGAAGCCGGTCAGAAAGGTTTCGCGCGTGTCCGCCTTATCGTCGCCGTCGGTGTCGGTATAGACGAACAGCGTAGGACTGGCTGAGACGTACACCTTGTTGCCCACCACGGCCAAGCCGAGCGGCGCGACCAGATCGTCGTCTTGCACGAACGTCTTCGACGTGTCCGCCCGGCCGTCGCCATCGGTGTCGTCCAGGATGACGACGCGCTCGCCCTGCGGATGCGACAGGCGACGCTCCGGGGCATTATTGAAGGTGCGGTAGTCGACGGCCTCGATCACCCAGACGCGCCCCTCCGCATCCACGTCGATGTTGGTCGGATTGTAGATGTGCGGCGTCTCCGCCCATAGCGTGGCTTCCAAGCCGTCCGGCAGGTAGAGGCTGTCGCCCGGCGGCGCGCTGTGTTCGGCCAGCGCCGAACGGGCCGCGTGACCGGACTGCCCCGTCATCCCCATACACGCGAGCAGCAATACGACGACCCCTGCGATGTACCTCCTCTTCATAGCGACGCACGTGTTGAATTCGAGCAGTTATCAAGTCCGTAACATTTGCCGCTTCTGTAAAAACAAGAAAAAGCGTGAGCATCACAAGTGTATCGCTCTCGAAGCGGACTCGAACGGTGCACAGGCCCCGTGCAGATCATGCCATGGATCAGGCGGAGGACCGCGCGGGCGGGCGGAGCGCTACCCCGCGAGCTGTTGCCCCACCCACCAGAGCGTGCGCGCCCCGAGTCCGGCACAGATCAGGGTGATGAGCACGCCGAGCAGGCGATACCAGCCGGGCAGGGCCACCACGTCCTGCCGCACGGACAGGTACAGCACAAAGGCGGCGATAAGCGGCAACAACACGCCATTGGCGGCTTGCGCGGCGACGATGGCCGGCAGCGGCGACCACCCCGCCATCCCGAACGCAACCCCTGTTACCAGCACCGACGCCCACACGCCGCGAAAGGCCCAGCCCGTCGGGTCGTCGTCCCATCCGAAGAGCTCGCGAATGCCCGCGGCGGCCGCGAGCGGAGCCGTCATCGCGGAGGTGAGGCCGGCGGCGAAGAGGCCCAGCCCAAAGAAGAGCTGCGCGGCGGAACCGGCAGCCGGCTCCAACAGCCGCGCCACCGACGCCACGCCATCCAGCTCCGCCCCGGTGCCGAAGAGAGTGGCCCCTGTCGCCAGGATGGCGAACGAGACGAGCCCGCCAATCGGCAGAAAGAGAGCCATGCCTGTCATCTCGCGGCGCCAGGCCCACTCGGCGTCGTCCGCGTCGGCCCAGTACGCTTTGGCAACGGAGGCGTGCAGGAAGAGGTTGTACGTCACCACGGTCGTGCCGATGAGGGCCACCACGGTGAGCAGGCTGCCATCGGGCACGCGGGGCACGGCGAGGCCAGTCAGCGCGGCGCCCCAATCGACCGGGGCCAGCACGAGGCCGCCGAGGAAGAGCACGCTCATCCCGCCCACGAGCACGGCAAACACGCGGATGAGCGCACGCAGGTCGAGCAGCAGAATGATGGCCGCGAGTCCGGCGATCAGTGCCACAATCCACCGGTCGTCGATGGACGTTTCCAGCAACGTGGTGATGCCCGCCGCTGCCCCGATGAGGTTGCCCATCTCAAAGGCCGCGCAACCCACCCAAAGGCCCACGACGATCAGCGTGAACGACACGGCGCGCGGCCCCGGCGCGGTGATGGTCTCGCGCACGGCCTCGCCCAGCCCACGCCGCGCCAGGATGCCCGTGTTGGCCGTGAACGACTGCAGCACGAACACGGACAGCGTCGAAAAGAGGAGCACCCAGCCCAGCGCGTAGCCGAAGCTCACCCCGGCCGCGGCGCACGTGAGCACCGTGCCCGGCCCCACGAAGGCCGCCACCACGACGGACGAGGTGCCCAGCCGCCACCACGGATTGCGCGCCGCGTCACTCATTGCCATTCGCGATCCGTTCATACGTCACGAAGCGAAACCCCTCGCGTGGGTCCTCGTCCACCCGCTCAAAGATTTTCCCAATGAGGTGCTCGTACGGTGGAAAGTACGTGTCGCCCTCGTAATCGCCCTCGACGAGGGTCAGCTCCAGCCGGTCGGCACGCGGGAGGAACTGGCGATAGACGGCCTCGCCACCCCCGATGAACACGAGGTCCTCGTCGGCCAGCGCATCCATCGCATCGTCAATCGAGGCGTACGCCTCCACCTCCGGGTACTCATACAGTTCGCCCTGCGAGGTGAGCACCACAATCCGCCGATCCGGCAGCGGGCCGCCGAACTGGTGCACGATGGACTCGAACGTCTTCCGCCCCATCAGCAGCGCGTGACCCGTCGTCAGCCGCTTGAAGTGCTTCAGGTCCTCGGGGAGGTGCCACGGCAGGTCCATGTCCTTCCCGATGACACGGTTGGTCTCGGCGACGGCGGCGATGAGGACGATCTCAGGCAAGGCGATTGGCGAATGGGTGAGTGGCGAATGGCGAGTGGGGTCGCATCTGCTGGATGTGAGCGTACGCGTGGACGCATCAACGTTCTCATGTTCGCGCGTCGACCCGTCCATGGGTCCACGCCTCTGCGAGGAGGACCCTACACCGCGATCGGCGCGCGGATGGCGGGGTGGTGCTTGTAGCCCATAATCTCGACGTCGGCGGCGCGGTAGTCAAACAGCGCGTCGGGGCAGCGGGTGAAGCGGAGCGTTGGAAGCGGGTACGGCGTGCGAGCGAGCTGCGTCTCGACCTGCTCGATGTGGTTCTGGTAGATGTGGCAGTCGCCGCCCGAGAAGATGAGCGTGCCCACGTCAAGGCCCGTCTGTTGCGCGAGCATGTGCGTGAGGAAGGCGTAGCTCGCGATGTTGAACGGGAGGCCGAGGAAGCTGTCCACGGAGCGCTGCTGCCACATGAGCGACAGGCGATCCGGCCCGTCGTCCACCGGCTCCACCCAGCACTGGAACGCGTAGTGGCACGGTGGCAGGGCCATGTCCGCGACCTGCGCGGGGTGCCATGCGCTCACGAGGTGACGGCGCGAGTGCGGCTTCGCCTGGAGCTGCTCCACGAGACGGGCGATCTGGTCGACGCGCGTGCCGTCCGGGCCGGCGAAGTCGCGCCACTGCTTGCCGTAGACGGGGCCGAGCTCGCCCCATTGGGCCGCAAAGTCCGCGTCCTCTGCGATGCGTTGCTCGAAGGTGTTCGGGTCGATGGCCGCGCCCGTCGCCTCACGGTAGCGCTTGAGCGGCCAATCCGTCCAGATCGACACGCCCTGCCGCACGAGCGGGCGGATGTTGGTCCCGCCGTCCAGAAACCACAGCAGCTCGGCGAGCACGCCGCGCACCCACACCTTTTTGGTCGTCACGAGCGGGAAGCCGTCCTGCAGGTCGAACCGCAGCTGCCGGCCAAACACGCTGATCGTGCCGGTCCCCGTGCGGTCGCCCTTGCGGACGCCGTGATCAAGAATGTCCTGCAGATAGTTGAGGTACGAGCGCATCGGTGGGGTCGGGGTCGCAGGTTGTGGGTTGTGCGTTAAACGTTCACCGTCGAACGATCAGAGGCAGGAACGCCATCGCGGGCGCATTCGTTGTCCCTTTTCGGAGAAAATGTCGTTGCTTTTCCCTGGACTGCGCCCCCAATATCATGAACCCCGACATCCCTGCCAACAAGCACATCAAGCAAGCGATCAACCACCTGAACCGCGTGATTGATTACGCGCCGATGGTGGCCGAAGGCAACCAGGCGACGGTGTACCTGACCGCGCAGGACTGGCACGTGGTCGCGGACGCGCTCTTCAAGATGGATACGCCGGACGAGATGCTGCCCGATGCCATCGACGACTACGGCCTCGCCAACGAAAACCAGACGATCACGCTGACCACGCCCGACTACGACATCGAGGTGGAAATCGTGCACAGCTGAAGAGGCGTTCCGGGTTGAGCAGGTCGCGAAAAAAGCGAACCGCTCAACGCTTGACGCACAACGCTTCGCCCTGAAGCCCTCAGTTCGCGGCCACGTGCAGCGGGAAGCGAGGAATCGTCGCTCGAAAGCGCTCCCCACTCTCACGCTGCATCAGGTACGTGCCCTCCATCGTGCCTCCGAACGAGTTGATGATGCACGAACTGCTGTATTGGTGCATACGTCCTGGGGCGATCACGGGCTGTCGCCCGACCACGCCTTCGCCCTCTACGTCTTGAAGGTGGCCATTCTCCTCTGTGATAATCCAGTGGCGGCGCAGCAGCTGCACTTCTTCCGCACTCCGATTCTCGATGCGGACCGAGTACGCGAAGGCGAACTCTTTCTCGAAAAAGTCAGAGGGCTCGTCCAAATAAATAGGATGGATCGTCACGGTGATATCACGCGTGGTTGCGGCGTAGGCAATCATAACGTGGGGTAAGCAGCTAACGGGGGGATGAAAGCGACGAGAAGCCCGAAGGCCGCGCGTCGAGAAGCGGACCGGGAAGCGCCCTTCCCCTGCTCTTGGCGTGCATCATGCGCTGCATGCCACGCTGCGTCGAAGGCGCAGGTGGAACGCCTGGCGATGCGGACAACGCGCGATGAGGAACGGCAAGCAGGTAGGGGCAAGAAAGCAGAGCGTGGAGCGCTTGCATCCGATGGACCGCGGAGGGTGAGACGTCTAAACGTAATGCATGTGTTAGAATGTGTCAATCAGAACGTGGGCCACTAGTCGCTTCAAGTGTGCGCTTCAAGGGGGAGCGGCTGCATGATGCCGCTCTGTCTGTAACGCCACCCAGGGGGTTCGTGTCCCGGAAAGCCCCGCCTCTCTTC
Organism: Bacteroidota bacterium; assembly: GCA_009908415.1. GTDB lineage: Bacteria > Bacteroidota > Rhodothermia > Rhodothermales > Salinibacteraceae > JAAAPH01. Next base: position 17,529 of record JAAAPH010000146.1, on the reverse strand, counting down.
ATCGCTTCGACCGGTGAGGATGCATGAGGGCCGGTCGGCCGGCGGGGCCTCTCGACGACAGCGTGCAGGTTGCATCCGCGACCGCGCCCACCGCTGGGGGCTGTAACGGGCCTGCTACGCCGGACCGCCCGACGAACACCACCGGCCTGTGACGCGTACGGTCGGCGGATTTGGGCTGCTGAATCGCCGAACATTCGCCCGGACGCGTACGTAGCAGCCATCCTGTTTAGAACGATTCCAGATTAGATCCCGTCGTACGGTAGATGGCTTCCGCCCCTCCCACTGAAACGCACCCCATCCAGGACGCCACCGTCCTCTTCGCCGGCGACTCCGGGGACGGCATGCAGCTGACCGGCCTCAAGTTCACGATGGCCACGGCGCAGGCCCAGAACGACCTCGCCACGCTGCCCGATTATCCCGCCGAAATCCGTGCGCCGGCCGGCACCACGTACGGCATCAGCGGCTACCAGCTCCACTTCGGCTCCGAGGAGGTGCGCACGCCCGGCGACGCCGTCGACCTCCTCGTGGCGATGAACGCCGCCGCCCTCAAGGTGCACCTGCGCCGCGTGCGGAAAGGCGGCACCATCATCGCCAACGCGGACTCGTTCGAAAAGCGCGACCTGGAGCTGGCCGAGCTCGACAGCAATCCGCTGACAGACGGCGCGCTCGACGATTACAACGTAATCGAGGTACCGCTCACCTCCATCACGCGCGACGCGCTCAGCGACACGGACCTGTCCACCAAGCAGAAGGACCGGTCGAAGAACATGTTCGCGCTCGGGCTCACGCTGTGGATGTACTCGAAGCCGATGGAGCCGGCCATGAAGTGGCTGGACCAGAAGTTCGCCGAGCGGCCCGCCATCCGCGATGCGAACCGGCACGTGCTCAAGAAGGGCTATCACTACGGCGAGACGGTCGAAGCCTTCGCCGTGCGCTACGACGTGAAGCCCGCGCCGATGGACACCGGCACGTACCGCGCGATCCGCGGCGCCGAGGCGCTGGCGCTGGGCCTCGTGGCCGCCAGCGTGAAAAGCGGCCTCTCCCTCTTCTACGGCTCGTACCCGATCACGCCCGCATCCGACATCCTGCACGAGCTGAGCAAGCACAAGAACTTCGGTGTGATGACGTTCCAGGCCGAGGACGAGATCGCGGCTGTCGGATCGGCCGTGGGCGCGAGCTTCGGCGGCAACCTGGGCGTGTGCGCGACGAGCGGCCCCGGCATCGCGCTCAAGACGGAGACGATCGGCCTCGCCGTGATGACAGAGCTGCCCCTCGTCGTGATCGACATGCAGCGCGGCGGGCCGTCGACGGGCCTGCCCACCAAACCCGAGCAGGGCGACCTGATGCAGGCCATCTACGGCCGCAACGGCGAGGCGCCGCTCCCGGTGCTGGCCCCCGGCTCGCCCGGCGACTGCTTCGAGACGGCGTACGAGGCGTGCCGCATCGCCACGAAGTACATGACGCCCGTGATGCTGCTCGCCGACGGGTACCTCGGCAGCGGCGCTGAAGCGTGGCGCATCCCCGACCCGGACACGCTGCCTCCGTTTGACGTCAACTTCGCCACGAAGCCGACGGACCGCACGATGGTGGGCACGAACGGCGACCGCAAGTTCCTGCCGTACGTCCGCAACGACGACACGCTCGCACGGCCCTGGGCCAAGCCCGGCACGCCGGAACTGGAGCACCGCATCGGCGGGCTGGAGAAGGAAGACCGCACGGGCGATGTGTCGTACCATCCGGAGAACCACGAGCGGATGGTGAAGCTGCGGGCCGAGAAGATCCAGCGCGTGCAGCAGGAGATCCCCCCAACGGAGGTCCTGGGCGACGCGGACGGCGAGCTGCTCGTCGTCGGATGGGGCTCAACGCAGGGCGCCATCGAGGAAGCCATCGAGCGCGCCGTCGACGGCGGCAAGCCGGTGGCCGGCCTCCACCTGCGCCACCTGTTTCCCTTCCCGCCGGATCTGGGCGATATCCTCGACCGGTTCGAGACCATCCTCGTGCCGGAGCTCAACAACGGCCAGCTCGTCCGCCTGCTGCGCGATGAATTCCTGCAGCCCTGCGTCCCGCTGAACAAGATTCAGGGCCAGCCCTTCACGGCCAAGGAGATCGAGCAGAAGATCGACGCGCTGCTCGGCTGAGGCCGCTGCTTGCTCCCCCCGCTTCACCAGAATCAGAAGTACGGACGCACGGCCGTGCGTCCCCACGTGAAAACGATCGATTATGGCTGATAACGAAACGAAGAACGACACCCCGAACGGCACCAAGAAGCCGGCGCTCCCCCTACAACAGCTGGACGCCGACGCGACGAAGAAGCCGAGTGGACCGCCGTCGGGCACCAAGAAACCCGACGGGCCGCCCGGGGCTAAAAAGCCCGCGGGGCCGCCGGGATCGAAAAAGCCGGCCGGGCCGCCGAGCGGAACGAAAAGCAAGAAGCCCACGATGCCGCCCGGCTTCAGCGGCGACGGCGGCGGGGACGGCCTCACGCGCAAGGACTTCCAGAGCGACCAGGACGTGCGCTGGTGCCCCGGCTGTGGCGACTATGCCATCCTCTCCACCGTGCAGCGCCTCCTGCCCGATCTCGGCGTGCCGAAGGAGGACATCGTGTTCATCAGCGGGATTGGGTGCTCGGGACGTTTCCCGTACTACATGGACACGTACGGCATGCACTCCATCCACGGCCGCGCGCCATCGTTCGCGACGGGCCTGAAATCCAGCCGTCCGGAGCTTGACGTGTGGGTCGTCACCGGCGACGGCGACGCCCTCTCGATCGGCGGCAATCACCTGATCCACGCCATGCGGCGCAACGTGGACCTGCAGATGCTACTCTTCAACAACGAGATCTACGGCCTCACCAAAGGCCAGTACAGCCCCACCTCCGAGCGCGGCAAGATCACCAAGAGCTCGCCGTACGGCTCCATCGACGCGCCGTTCAACCCCGTGGCACTCGCCCTCGGCGCCGACGCGACGTTCGTGGCCCGCACCATGGACCGCGACCCCAAGCACATGAAGGCCATGATGCGGCGGGCGCACGACCACCGCGGCATGAGCTTCCTGGAGATCTACCAGAACTGCAACATCTTTAACGACGGCGCCTTCTTCGAATTCACCGAGAAGGAGACGAAGCCCGAGCGCGCCCTCTTCCTCGACGACGGAAAGCCGCTCACCTATGCCGGCGGCGACAGGGGCCTCCGCCTTGACGGGCTGACGCTCCAGGCCGTCGACCTCACGACCGGCCGGTGGTCGGCCGACGACTGCGTCGTGTATGACGAGACGAACCCGGAGCTGGCGGGGCTGATCGGGCGGCTGTTCTGGCAGGAGGACTTGCCGCGCCCCTTCGGCGTCATCTACCGCGAGGAGCGGCCCACCTACGAGGAGCTGCTCCACACGCAGATCGACGGCATCACCGAGCGCAAGGGCGAAGGCGACCTCGACGCGCTCCTCCACGCCGGCGATACGTGGACCATCCAGTAGCCCGTTGCCACTTCCTTGCATTCGTGGACGACCATGGCTCGCCCGGGTCGTCCCTTTTTATTATGTTAGCGTCGTTCCCCTACCGTTCTGCCCTGACTGACGACTCTCTCGACCCACCATGTTGAATTCGTTGGACAAGTACCGCGACTATGGCATTCTCCTCATTCGCCTCGGCTTTGGGCTGTACATGTTCTTCGGCCACGGCTGGGGGAAGATTTCAGCCGGCCCCGAGCGGTGGACCGAGCTCGGCGGCACGATGGGGCTGTTCGGCATCACGTTTCTACCCGTCGTCTGGGGGTTTCTGGCAGCCATTGCCGAGTCGGTCTGCGCGCTGCTCGTGACGGCCGGATTCCTCTTTCGCCCGGCCTTGATACTGCTCATCGGCAACATGATCGTGGCGGCCTCCATGCACATCATCACCGGCAACGGAAGCCCGGAAATGGCGATCCTCTACGGCCTCGTCTGGCTTGGTTTGCTGTTCGTTGGCCCCGGCCCATACAGCCTGGATGCGAGCCTGGGCGGCCGCCGGTAAATCATCGCCACCCTCTTATGATACTGAACGAACTGGACCGATACCGGGACGCGGGTCTACTTGTGCTGCGCGTCGGCATCGGCATTGCGTTTATGGTGCACGGGGCGCCTAAGCTGTTCGGCGGCCCGGACTACTGGGCCGTCGTCGGACAGGACGGGCTGGCGGCGTTTGGGATTACGTTCCTCCCCGCATTCTGGGGCTTCCTGGCCGGACTGGCCGAGTTTGGCGGCGCCGTCTGTCTCATGCTCGGGGTGCTCACGCGGCCGGCTGCCTTCTTCATGATGTGCACGGTCCTCGTCGCCGCCACAGGGCATGTGGCCGGCACCATTCCCGGCTCGCCGTGGCACGCCATCGAGGCCGGCGTTCTATTCTTCAGCCTCCTCTTCATCGGCCCCGGCGCCTACAGCCTCGATGCCTACTTCGGCGCGACGCGCTAGCCGTGCAACATTGGATGGCTCTGTGGCATACCGCATCGTGCGTACCGTGTAGCATGCATCAACGCGATAATCTCGTCACTCCAAAGAGGACCAACCATGGCTGGGAAAAAGCTTTTGATGATCGTGGGCGACTTCGTGGAGGATTACGAAGTGATGGTGCCCTTTCAATCCTTGCAAGCCGTCGGCCACACCGTCCACGCCGTCTGCCCCGATAAGAAGAGCGGGGAGTCCGTCAAGACGGCGATTCACGACTTCGTGGGCGACCAGACGTACTCCGAGAAGCCGGGCCACAACTTCGGCCTGAACGCCACGTTCGACGACGTCGATCCGGCCGATTACGATGCGCTGGTGATTCCGGGCGGCCGCGCGCCGGAGTACATCCGCCTGAACGACCGCGTCGTGGAGATCGTGCAGCACTTCGCGAACCACGACAAGCCCATCGCGGCGATCTGCCACGCGGCACAGCTCCTGGCCGCCGCCGACGTGATCGACGGCAAGCGCGTCTCGGCGTATCCGGCCTGCGCGCCCGAGGTGGAGCTCGCCGGCGGCACGTACGCCGACGTCGATATGACCGACGCCGTCACCGATGGTAATCTCGTCACGGCACCGGCCTGGCCGGCCCATCCCGCGTGGATCGCGCAGTTCTTGGAGGTGCTGGGCACGAAGATCACGCACGCCGAGCCCGTCGCTGCATGATGGCTTCGTGCCGTCGATGCTCATCGCGCCGAGTCGTCTTCAGACGGCTCGGCGTTTTCTTTTCCCGCGTACGCGCTCTTCCTCCTCGCGATGGACTGGACCGGCACCCTCGTTCGCATCTTTACGGCGCCGGAGGCCGGCGCGCCGATGGAAGCGCGCGATGTCGTCCGCGCCGTGCCGGGCCGGGGCTTGGCGGGCGATCGCTACTTCACGGGTGAAGGCAGCTTCTCGCGCTGGCCGGGGCCGCGCCGGGAGGTCTCGCTGATCGCTGAAGAGGCGCTGATGGAGATGGCCGACGCCACCGGCATCGTGCTCGACCCGGCCGACAGCCGGCGCAACCTCCTCACGCGCGGCGTGCCGCTCAACGACCTCGTGCGCACCGAATTCGCCATCGGGCCGGTGCGGCTGCGCGGCATACGGCTGTGCCAACCGTGCAAACGCCTCGTCCGCCTCACCGATCACGACGACGCGCTCATCCCGGCCCTCGTCGACCGCGGCGGCCTCCGCGCGCAGATTCTGTCAGCGGGCGACCTACGCCCGGGCCTCCCTATCCGTCCGGGGGGCTAGTACAGCGTGGCGCCGTTGGGCGCACCCTTTCGGGACCGGATCGCTTCGCCCGATTCGCAGATGCAACAATGTCATGAAGACGGCGGCCCGTCACCACATTGTTGCAGCACTTTACCCTATGCTCGGAGAGGTTGGCATTGGCGGGTCGTCTCGAAAAAGGGACGTCCGAGGGGGGCCGCCATTAAACTATTGTAACCCAAGTTGTGCCTTACAGCGACTGACGGAAAAAAGGATGTCCATGGGCGTTTCGAGAGGGCAAGTTTGCCGTTTGCTTCCTCTCAGTTAACAACGACCCATGGACATCCAGGTGATTATTCTTTACTGCCTGACCGACGACATGCTCCACGGCCTCGGCCATAGCGAACCGCCTCAGCGCTCCATGTCGGACGCGGAGGTCATCGCCACTGCCCTGGTCGCGATGCGGCTTTTCGGCGGTAACTTTGCCAGTGCCAGACTCTACCTCGAAAGCGAAGGCTACGTGCCCCGGATGCTCTCGAAAAGTCAATTTAATCGACGGCTTCATCGGGTCGCCCCGAAGCTGAAATGCCTCTTTCTCATCCTGGCCCGGGTGCACAAAACCCAGAGCGACGAGGACGTCTACCTGGTCGATAGTTTCCCTGTGCCGGTCTGCGACAACATCCGCATCAGTCGGTGTCGCCTTTACCCACTGGAGGCCACAGGCGGCGTGTATCGCGGCTACATCGCCAGTAAACGCCGATTTTTCTACGGGCTGAGAATCCATCTCATCGTAACTGCCGAGGGCCATCCAGTTGAAGCCTTTCTCGCTCCAGGCGCCGAGCACGACGCGAAGGCCCTGAAGCGATTTGACTTCAACCTGCCCGAAGAGACGGTTGTCTACGGAGATAAGGCGTACAATGACTACGATTTTGAAGACCTCCTGGAGGAGGCCGCCGAGATCGACCTGTTGCCGCTTCGCAAAAAGAATTCGAAGCGTGCAGTGCCGGCTTATGTCGAGTACCTCCAGCATGCGTATCGCAAGCGGATTGAGACCGCCGGGTCGAACGTCGAGAAGAAGCTTCCGGCCTCGATTCATGCGGTGACGGCTGAGGGGTTTGAGCTCAAAGTCTTCCTGTTTGTGCTCGCACTGAGCTTCGACGGTCTGATCTAACACACAACTTGGATTATTGTAATGCATCGTTTCTCAATGGACGCTTCCGTGTGGCGCTAATATGTTCTGAAGTGCCTTCGGTGGACACCATGCGCGGAATAGCAGAACCGTGCCCTTCCGCCCCCGCACGGGCTCCTTCCGTTGGTCCGCCGTCAGGTCCACTTTCACACCCTCCCCGTGACCGAAACACACCACTATGAAACATTGGGCTACCATTCCGCTCCTCTTGGTACTCCTGATCCTAACTGCGCCGGCGGTTTTCGCGCAGGGCGTGACCACCGCCACCCTCCGCGGCGAGGTGGTCGACGAAACCGGTGAACCCTTGCCGGGGGCCAACGTCGTTGCCGTCCACGAGCCGTCCGGCTCGCAGTACGGCACAGCCACCAACGCCGACGGCAACTACGTGCTGCCGAACGTGCGCGTGGGCGGCCCCTACACGGTGACCGTCTCCTTCGTGGGCTATCAAACGCAGCAGGAGACCAACATCCGCCTCAACCTCGGCGAGCAGCGCACGGTCGACTTCGAGCTGGCCTCTGCGACGCAGGAGTTGGACGAGATTCAGGTGATCGCCGAGCAGGGCGTCTTCGATAGCGAGCGCACTGGCATCTCATCCAACGTGTCGGAAGAGGACATCGACAACGCGCCGGCGGTGGGCCGTGAGCTGGCCGACTTCGTGCGCCTCTCGCCGCTGGCCATCGTGGGCAACGACGACGACGACGGCTCGTCCATCTCGATCGCCGGGCAGAACAACCGGTACAACTCCGTCTTCATCGACGGCGCCATCAGCAACGACGTGTTCGGCCTCGCCGCGCAGGGCACCGACGGCGGCCAGACCGGCGCGACGCCTATCAGCATCGACGCACTGGAGCAGTTCCAGATCGACGTCTCGCCGTTCGACGTAACGCAGAGTTTCTTCGGCGGCGGCGCCATCAACGCCGTCACCCGCAGCGGAACCAACGAGTTCAAAGGCTCAGTGGCCTTCCTGCGGCGCGATGAGAACTTCGCCGAGGACCTGCCCTCTGGCTCGTTCCCAGCCTTCACGAACAACCGGTACGTGGGGCGCCTCGGGGGTCCAATCATCCAGGACAAGCTGTTCTTCTTCGCCAACTTCGACATCCTGCGCAGCGAAACACCACAGCCGTTTGTGGGCTTCAACGATTTCCAGCAGAACAGCGCCACCATCACGGATGCCAATTCGCTCCAGAGCAATCTGCTGGACTTTATGAACCAGGCGTTTCCGGACTACCAGCCGGGCGCCTTCGGCGATAAGATTGGCGAACTGCAGAGTGACAAGTTCCTCGGCAAACTGGACTGGAACATCAGCCCGAACCATCGAGCGAGCGCGCGCTACAGCTACAGCACCTCGGACAACGTGGATGCCTTCCGGAGCGACGACAACGACCTCAGCTTCTCCAGCCGCAACGAGGTCTTCCCGAACACCACGCAGATTGGCGCGCTGGAGCTCAACAGCACATTCGGCACGCGCTTCGCCAACAAGCTGATCGTCAGCTACAAGAATGTGGAGGACGACCGCGACACGAACCTGAGCACGCCGTTCCCGACGGTAGATATCGATGACGGCGCGGCCGACATCAACATCGGCGGCGAGCCGTTCTCGACGGTCAACTTCCTGAGCCAGGAGATCTTCACGCTGACGAATAACTTCAACGCGTTTCTCGGCGATCACACGATCACCATTGGAACGCACAACGAGTTCTACGACATCAGCAACAAGTTCATCCCGTTCAACTACGGCTGGTACTTCTTCAGCGACCAGAACGACAATGGCACCGGGATCGACGAGTTTAAGCGAGCCGCTTGTGCGTCGCTGGATCCAAGCGCACGCGGCGGCATTGCCGACTGCGCCCAGTTCGGCTCCAACCCGACGCCACCGAACTCGTTCGTGCTGCGCGGCTTCTCGCTGGTCGACGATGAGATCGGCGACGCCACGAACGCAGCCGGCGCCTTCCGCGCGGCCATCTATGGCTTTTACATCCAGGACGAGTGGCAGGTGAACGATCGGCTGCGCGTCACGGGTGGCATTCGCGTCGACATCCCGCAGCTGCTGGATGATCCGCGTTATGCCAACGCAGGCGATGCGCAGGTGGCCGAGTTCTTCGGCGGCGCTGACAATGTGCCGGCCGAGATCAACCCGTACAACACCACCCTTCCGCAGATTCGCCAGTTCCACCGCCTCAATGGCGCGCTGCCGGGCGAGGTACCGGATCCGTCGCCGCACTGGGCGCCGCGCTTCGGCTTCAACTGGGATGCCTTTGGGGACCAGACGACGCAGGTCCGCGGCGGTGTGGGCGTATTCACGAGCCGTCAGCCGTTCGTGTGGCCCGGAGGTATGTACCTCAACAACGGCGTCCGCGCCGGTGAGGTGGCTAACTTCGGCGCCAACGAGTTTCGGCCCGACCCGGCGAACGGCCTCACGGTGGCGGACGTGTCGGAGACGCGCACGAATGCCGACCTGATTCCGAGTGGCCGGCTGGAGATGTTCGAGGAAGACTACAAGCTGCCGCGCTTTCTGCGGTACTCGCTGGGTCTCGACCAGCAGCTTCCGGGCGGCTGGATTGGTACGCTGGAAGGCCAGTACACCAATACGCTCAAGAACATCAACGTGACGAACATCAACCTGAAGCCGGCTAACAGCACGCTGGACGGCCCGGATAACCGGCCGATCTGGATTCCCGAGAACTTCGACAATGAGTCCCAACTCATTGACGACCGGTACACGAACATCCATCGTGTCGGGAATACGGACCAGGGGTACTCCTACAACATCTCGGCGCGCGTGCAGAACGCGTTCGAAAACGTCCTCGTGGACAACAACCGTCTGAAAATCGACGCGTCGTACTCATACGGGGACTCGTGGGTGATCAACGACGGCACCTCGTCGCAGATCAACTCGCTGTGGGATGGCGTGGAGCACGTCAACGGCGCCAACAACCTGGAGCTGTCGCGGTCCGACTTTTCGACGGGCCACCGCGTGCTCGGGCGCCTGACGTACTCGCAGGAGTTCCTGAGTAACTTTGCGGCGTCCGTCTCGCTGGTGTACGACGGGCAGTCGGGCCGTCCCTTCTCGTACGTGATCGACGACAGCGACGAGATGATTTTGGAAAACGGCGACCCGAACTCGCTGCTGTACGTGCCGCGCACAGCGACCGCGCTCACGTTTGAGCCGGCCGTGGTGAACGGCATCACGATCTCGCCGGAGCAGCAGGCCGCCGCCCTCGACCAGTTCATTGCGGAGAGCGACTACCTGAGCGCGCGTCGCGGTCAGTATGCCGAGCGCAACGCCGACCGCACGCCGTGGGAAGGCGTCCTCGACCTCAACGTTAAGCTGGGCATCTTCGGCGACGTCGTCGGCCGCCAGCAGCGGATCGAGATCACGGCTGACATCTTCAACTTCTCGAGCATGCTCGGGGACATCTTCGGTACGGACTGGGGCCAGCGCTACGTCGGCTTCGGTCAGTTCGCCCCGCTCTCCTTTCAGGAGTTTGTGGATGCCGAGAATGGAGACTACACGCCGGTCTACCGCGCCGGCGCGATCGTCGACACCGCGACGGACAGTGAGGACAACACGTTCTTCAACGGCGCCATCAGTCAAGAGGATGCTCAGGACATCCTGCGCACGGGCTCGACGTACAGCTCGCAGTGGCAGATGCAACTGGGCGTGCGGTATACGTTCTAGACGCCTCCCGATCCTTGGATGGATCCAGGCCGCCTCCCAACGAGCTGGGGGGCGGCCTTTTTTTGTGTTCCCCCATAGCGTTCTGGCGCACCCCCGCCGTCCGCGTTTGGATTGTCGAGCCCAACATTTAAACAAACTGATAATTTCAGGGCGCCCGGTCCTTAATACGCAGTTTCTACACAGACATCCCGCCGCCTGGCGCCTATGTTGACGGCCGTTCTTGCCTCCCCATGGCACAGCATCCATCCCCATGGTTACCCCCTGCATTACGGCGAGTAGCTTGCCCTGCGCAACCGGACTTGCTGCATCTTCTGGGGGCCGCGTCCACCCGGGCCGGCGGGGGCTCTGTGCGACCGCTCCCATCGGTCCGAGCACGATGCTGTCCGTTGTGCCCTCCGGTCGGCGTTCGATCGGTTCGGACGCCGCCTTTTTTGTTCGACGTCTTTCCCTGGAATATCCCCCAGCCCCATGAAACGACTTGCTACCATCGGGTGTGCGCTTGCCCTGTTTGCACTGCTCCCGCTGAACCATGTCTTTGCCCAAGGTACCACGGCCTCCCTCACCGGGCAGGTGGTCGATGAAAACGGCGAGCCCCTCCCGGGCGCCAACGTGGTGGCCGTCCACCAGCCCACCGGCACGCAGTACGGCACGGCCACCAACCCCAATGGCCGCTACACCATTCTGAATATGCGCGTCGGCGGACCGTACGCGATCCGCGCCTCCTTTGTCGGCTACCAGAGCATCGAAGAGACGGGCATTGTGCTCGAACTGGATGAGAAGCGGACGCTCGACTTCACGCTGCAGCCGCGCACCGCGGAGATGGAGGCCGTCGAAGTGGTCGCGCGCCGCAACACCGTGATCTCGAAAAACCGCACCGGAGCGGCCACGAACGTCTCGGAAGACCAGATCGACGAGCTGCCTACCATCGGACGGAGCATCACGGACTTCTCGCGGCTCGTGCCGCAGGCCGGCGGCAGCGGCAGCCTGGCCGGTGCCAACGACCGGTACAACAGCATCCAGATCGACGGCGCCACGCTCGATGACGTGTTCGGGCTGGGTGATGCCGTGCCGGGCAGCCAAGCCGGCGCACAACCCATCAGCCTCGACGCCATCCAGGAGTTCAACGTCAACATCGCCCCGTACGATGTGCGCTCCGGCGGCTTCACGGGCGGTCAGATTAATGCCATCACAAAGAGCGGATCGAACGAATTCTCCGGCTCGTTTCGCTTCAAGGGCGGCACGGAAAACTTCACGGGCGACAACCCGGAAGGCATCGGCACGAGCGATTTTAATCAGGCCTTCTACGTGGGCACACTGGGCGGCCCCATCATCGAAGACGAGCTCTTCTTCTTCGTGGCCGGCGAGCTGAAGCGCGAGAGCTCACCGCTCGACACGCGCATCGGCACGGACCTCGACGGCACCAACGTCTTCGACGAGTCTGTGGAGACGCTGCAAGAGATTCGCTCCATCTTGCAGGACGTTTACAACTACCAGCCGGGCGGCCTGGACCCGATCACGCAGCGGCAGGATGACGAGAAGCTGCTCGTCAAGCTCGACTGGAACATCAACGCGAACCACCGCCTGACGCTGCGCAACAACTACGTGAACGCCACGGACGACTCGGGCATCAGCCGCGGAGAGAATACGTTCAGCTTCGCCAACCGCCAGTATGTCTTCCGGAGCCGGCAAAACTCGGCCACGGCGCAGCTGAACAGCACCTTTAGCGACAACATGTTCAACGAGGCGCGCCTCGTATACACCCGCATCCGTGATCAGCGCGATGTGCTCGACAGCGCCTTCCCCGAGACCGTCATCAGCCTCGGCAGCGAGAACGAGGCCGTCGGTGGCATCGACCGGTTCAGCCAGGCCAACCGCCTCGACCAGGACCTGTTCGAGTTCACGAACGACTTCACGTACGTGCGCGGCAACCACACGCTAACCATCGGGACGAGCAACAAGCTGTACCAGTTTACGAACCTCTTCATCCAGGATTACTTCGGCTCGTACACGTTCGAGGCGTTCGAGACGCCGGGCGGCGAAGAGATCTCGGCCACGGAAGCCCTCCGGCGCGGCCAGCCGACCGAGTACCTGTACAGCTACGCGACCAGCGCCGCCGGGATGAACCGGCCCGAAGCCGACTTCCTGGCCTTCCAGCTCGGCGGCTACGTGCAAGACGAGTGGCAGGTGAGCGATGACCTGCGCCTGACGCTTGGCCTCCGCGTGGACGTCCCCGTCCTCCCGGACGAGCCGACGTTCAACCGGACGGCCTTCGAAGCCTTTGGCCGGAGCACGAGCGACGTGGCCAGTGGCAACCCGCTATGGTCGCCCCGCTTTGGGTTCAACTACGACCGGGACCTGTTCGGCGAAGACCTGTCCACGCAGGTCCGTGGTGGGGCCGGCATCTTCAGTGGCGACCCGCCGTACGTCTGGATCTCGAACCAGTACAGCAACACAGGCGCCGACCTGAACCGGATTGACGCCAACTTCGATCCGGCGGACGCCTTTTACGGCGATGGCGCCCCTGCCGGGGGGTTCCGCTTCATGCCGACCTCGGCGGGCGAGCAGCCGACGGCCCAGCCGTGCCCCGTCGGCTCGGAAACATGCGACGAGAGCCAGTACAGCGCCCTCCTCTCGCCCATCGAGACGACGGAAATCAACCTGATCGCGGATGGCTTCAAATACCCGCAGACGCTCCGCGCGAACCTCGGGATCGACCAGGAGCTGCCCCTTGGCTTCATCGGCACGCTGGAAGGCATCTACTCGAAGACGGTCAACGACGTAAGCTTCCGCAACATCAATATCGAAGCGCCGACGAGCGAGCAGTACGCCATCCAAACGTCGAAGTACGGCCGGCCCTTCTACGGCACGCCGGGCGCTGGCTTTGGCGGCTCGACGAACCGGGTCAGCGAGCGGTTCACGAACGCGCTGCTGCTCGACAACACGAACGATGGCTACCAATACAGCCTGACCGCGCAGTTGCAGCGTCGCGTGGACGAGGGCCTGAGCGGCTCCGTCTCGTACACGTACAACCGGGCCGAGAACGTGAACAACGGCACCTCCAGCCGAGCCATCTCGAACTGGCAGTTCAACGAGAACAAGGACATCAACGACCCGCGCATCGGGACGGCCGACTTTGAGATCCGTCACCGCCTCCTGGGCACGCTGAATTACCGGATCAGCTACGCCGAGCGCCTGGCCACCACGGTGGGCCTCGTCTTCGAAAGCCGCGCCGGCGAGCCGTTCAGCTGGATCTACTTCGGCAACGCGAACGGCGACACGCAGTCCTTCAACGACCTCGTGTACGTGCCCGAAACCGCGTCGGACATCGTGCTGGAGAGCGACAACTGGGAGCTCATGGACGCCTTTATCGACGGCAACGAGGCGCTCGACGAGGCGCGCGGCACGGTCATCTCGCGCAATACGGCGCGGGCGCCCTGGCAGAACCTGCTGGACCTCCGCCTGGCCCAGTCCATCGGCACCTTCCAGGGCCAGAACGTGCAGGTCACGCTCGACGTGGAGAACGTCCTGAACCTGCTCAACGACGACTGGGGCCGTATCCAGCGGACCAGCTTCAACAACATCACGGCGTGGAACTTCGAAGGCTACGTGACGCCGGACGACGTGGGCACCGCGGTGGGTGATCGCATCCTGACCGAAGATGACATCGGCAAGCCGCGCGTCACGTTCGAGGAAGAAACCGTCCGCGATCAGCTCTCGGATCGGCTGTTCAACACGTCGGATATCTTCTCCCGCTGGCGCATGCGCCTCGGCGTGAAGTACACCTTCTAGCCCAGCCGCTGCAGCCCTGCCGGTTCGCGGCGGGACGTGCTTCCGGCCGTCCCGCCGCCCGAGGGCGCCCTTGCCCCGCCTCTTTTTTGACCACCCTGCCCTTTTCCCCATGCGCACGCTTTACGCTTTTCGCCTCCTCGCCATCACCCTTGTTCTCAGCTTCGTTGCCGTCGGCTGCGACGGCCTCGACAGCGGCGTCCCGCCCGACCAGGCCGAGGACACGGCGACCACGCTGTCCTTCGGACAAGCTGAGATCACCATCACCGAAGAAAGCGGGACGGTCTCCATCCCGGTCACCATTAACAACCCCGTCGGCCAGGACGTCTCGGCCGAGCTGCTGTACGCGAACGAGGTCAGCACGACCGACGCGGCGGACTTCAACCTGCCCGCCGATGCGGCTGTTGGAAGCGGCAACGCCTACGTGGCCGGGAGCGTGACCTTCGGCCCCGACGCGGAAGACGGCGCGACGCAGACCGTGGAACTGAACATTCAGGACGACGATGACAGCGAGGAGCAGGAGGACGGCGTCTTCGTGCTCCAGTCGGTTCAGAACGCGACGGTCGGCTCGCAGGACCGAACGACGGTGAAGATCGGTGCCATCCAGCTTTTCTTCGCTGACTTCGCGAACGATGAGCTGGCTCCCATGACGGCCTACAGTGTGGCCAGCACCGCCAACTGGGAAACCAGCAGCGACGGCAGCCCCGACAACGCGCCGTACGCCGTGGCGAACGGCTTCCGGTCCGACGAGCTGTCCAACGACTGGCTCATCACCCCCGCGCTCGACTTCGACGCATCTGACGAGGAGACGCTCACGTTCTTGAACGCCAAGGGCTTCAACGACTCAGGGCGCCGCGGCCTGCAAGTGAAGGTGTCCACCGACTACGACGGGGAAGGCAACCCGGAAGACTTTACGTGGACGGACATCTCGGATCAGGTCACTTTCTCGGAGGGCAACTTCGACTTCGTCTCCTCCGGCGAGATTGACCTCTCCGGCGACGCCTTCCAGGGCGACGCGGTATACATCGCCTTCCAGTACCAGAACAGCGGCCTCGAAAACGCCGCCGCCTGGGAAGTCGACAATGTCACCGTCACCGGCCGCTGACCGGCCCCGGCTGGCGGGACGCCCTCGCGCCGGCCAGTTGCCTCCTCCCCGCCCTTCCCTGATTCCAACGCTCCCCCGATCCATGCAACGCTTCCACCCTGTTCTTCTCGTCCTGCTCCTCACCGGCCTCGTCCTTGCGGGCTGCGACAGCGGGTCGACCGTGCCGGACGATATTGGCTCTAGCACTGCCGTGTCGTTTGGCACCGCCGCTGCCACCATCAGCGAAGGCGATGACCCCTTCACGCTCGACGTGGTGGCCGCGGACCCCGGCCACAAGGAGTTCACGGCCGAGCTGGTGCTGACCGACCAAGGCACGCTCGGCCCCGACGAGTTCGACGGCCCGGCCACCACCACGCTCAACTTCGAGCAGAGCACGACGGCGGGCATCGCCCGGAGCTTCGATATCGAGGTGGTCGACGATGACCTCTTCCTTGAGGGCAGCGAAACACTCGTGTACGAGCTTCAGAACGCGGACGGCGCCTCGCTGGGCGACGTGACGACGTTCACGCTAACGGTGGAAGACAACGACACGGTGGACGATCCGCAGACGATCGAAACCGCCCGCGGCCAAGCACTCGGTGACGCCGTGACCGTCCGCGGGATCGTGCTTCGCAAAGATGGAAGCAACATCTTCATCCAGGACGACAGCGGCCCGACGGGCGCCAGCGGCATCGTGGTCCGCAACGGCGACCTCGCCGATGCGTACGAGGCCGGCGACATTCAGCCGGGTGACCTGCTGCAGGCCGAGGGCGAGCTCGGAGCCTTCAGCGGGCTGCTTCAAGTGAGCGGCGACGTCACATTCTACAAGCTGGCGCGCGACACGCACGCCCTGCCCGCCCCGCAAACCGTGACCGTGGCCGACCTCCTGAACGGCGGCGGGGAGGATTATGAGTCCGAGTGGGTTACGATCGCCGACCTCACCATCAACCCGGACGGCGATGCGACCTTCCAGGGCGGGACGAACTACGATGCGAGTGACCCCTCGACGATGGACTCGATCGCCCTCCGGATTATCGACGACGCGTTCTACGTCGGCGAGCCCATTCCGTCGAGTGCCGTCACCTTCACTGGCGTCGTCGGCCAGTTCAACTTTGAGTTTGGCGGCGCCCGCGGCCCTGACGACGGCTACCAGCTCTTCGCCATTGTTGACGGCGACCTCGAATAGCCGCCATACCGGGCGGCGCTCTCCCACCCGCATGTAGCGACACGAAGGCAGGGATGGTTCTTTTCGGGCCATCCCTGTTTCTTGTTAAGGTGCCTGCTCCCCGACGCTTGTATTCCTTTTCTGCCCCTCCATGCCTCGCTCTTTCCGGACGTGTTTCGCTTTCTTCCTCCTTCTGCTAGCCAGCACGTGGGGCACCCGGGCGTGGGCGCAGACGTCCATCGCCGACGCGCGGAGCCAGGGCAACGGCGCGACCGTCACCGTGGAAGGCACCGTAACGCGGGCGCTGGGCGACTTCGTGCGCCTCCAGGACGCTAGCGGCCCCACGGGCGCCAGCGCGCTGGTTGTCCGCCAGACAAGCGGGAGCTTCCACGCGGCCATCGGCGACGGCACGATTCGCCCGGGGACGCGCCTACGGGTGACGGGCACGCTCTCGTCGTTCAACGCCCTGCTGCAGATTAACGAGGACGACCTCAGCAGCTACGACGTGCAGGGCACCGCGTCCGTCCCCACGCCACAAGACGTGACGCTATCGGATCTGGCGGCCGATGGCGAAGACTACGAGTCGGAGCTAGTCCGCGTCACGGGACTCAGCGTGCAGGGGGCCAGCGGGACGTTCGGGGCCGACCGGACCTACCAGATCGTAGCCGGCGCGACCGGCACGACCTTCGACTTTCGCGTGCAGAGTAGCGACGAGTCTGCGCTAGGCGGGACGACCATCCCCAGGGGCGCGTTCGACTACACGGGCGTCGTGGGCCAGTTCGATCCGCAGGGCGGGACGACGTCGGGCTATCAGCTTATCCCCATTCGTCCGAGCGACCTGAGCCCGTCGCGCTCGTTCAGCTTCAGCCGCCTGTACGCACTGGCCGAAGAAGGCACGGGCACGGCCTCCGTCGACGTGCGCGCGTTCAACCTGGCCGCCGGCGACGCGGTGACCGTCACGGCGC
>JAAAPH010000171.1 GCA_009908415.1 Bacteroidota bacterium | reverse complement strand
CGGCATCAACTTCTTCGACTGCGCGAACGTGTATGAGGACGGCCGCTCAGAAGAAATCTTGGGCGCACTGATCCAAGATTGCCGCGACGAGGTCGTCATCACGAGCAAGGTGTACTTCCCGATGGGCGACGATCCGAACGCGCGCGGTGCCTCACGGTACCACATCACCCGTGCCGTGGAGGACAGCCTGCGCCGCCTCGGCACCGACTACATCGACCTGTACTTTGTGCACCGGTTCGACGAGGAGACGGCGCTGGAGGAGACGCTGCGCGCTCTCGACGACCTCGTGCGCCAGGGCAAGGTGCTGTACCTTGGAGCCAGCAACTTTGCCGCATGGCAGGTCATGAAAGCGCTCGGTATCGGCCGCTGCGAGGGATGGACGCCTTTCCACGTCATCCAGCCGATGTACAACCTCACGAAACGCCAGGCCGAGGTCGAGCTGCTGCCGATGGCCCAGTCCGAGCGCCTCGGCGTGATGCCGTACAGCCCGCTCGGCGGCGGCCTCCTCACCGGCAAGTACGGTGTGGACACGCAGCCCGACTCAGGGCGGCTGACCAGCAACAAAATGTACCAGACGCGATACGGCGACCGCATCCACTACGAAGTCGCCGAGCGCTTTACCGCGTTCGCCCAGACGCACGGCTTCGACCCTGTGAGCCTAGCCGTGGCCTGGGTGGCTGCGCACCCGGCCGTGACCGCGCCCATCATTGGCGCGCGCAACCTGGATCAGTTGGAAGGCTCGCTCGGCGCGCTCGACATCGACATGACATCGGATTTGCGAGCTGAAATCAGCGACCTTGCCCCCACGCCGCCGCCGGCCACCGATCGCGTCGAGGAGCGCGGCGAGCACACGTACGGTTCGCGGTGATTTCGAGTGTAGGAGTGTGGACGTCTGGGGGTATGGAAACGCCCTCCCACACCCAACCACTCCCACACCCAACCACTCCCACACTCAACCCCCATGCGTCTCGCTATTGTCGGCTGCGGATTTATCGCGCAGCAGTACGCGGAAGCCATCGCCCAGCGCGATAATCTGACTGTGGTGGCCGCGACCGACCTGGTGCCGGAGCGCGCGGCGGCGTTCGTCGACACCTTCGGCGGAGCGGCATATCCGGATCTCGACACGCTCCTGGCGGAAAGCGATGCAGAGTGCATGGTCAACCTGACGATCCACGACGCGCATGCACCCGTCACCCGGCAGTGCCTGAAGGCGGGTCGGCACGTCTTCAGCGAGAAGCCCCTGGCGCTCGACCCAAAGGAAGCCCGGTCACTGGTCGCGTTGGCCGACGCCCAGGACGTGCGGCTCGGGTGCGCGCCGATCAGCCTGCTGGGAGACGCCCAGCAGCTCGCGGGGGCCTACCTGCGCGAAGGGCGCTGTGGCTCGCTGCGGATGGTCTATGCGACCTGCAATCTGGGGCGCCTCACGGAGTGGAATGACAACCCCGAGCCATTCTTGCGCATCGGCCCACTGTTCGACGGCGCCGTGTATCCGCTGACCGTGCTTACGGGCCTCCTCGGCCCGGTGCGACGCGTGCTCACAGCACACCAATCGCTCCTGCTCGACACGCACACCCACGACGGGCAGTCGTTCACCGTCGACACACCGGACCACACGACGGCCGTGCTCGAATTTGATGATGGCGTGCAGGCGCAGCTCACGGCGAGCATGTACGTCCCGTACCAGACGCAGCACTTCAACAGCATCGAGTTTCACGGCGACGACGGCTCGCTCTTCCTCCGGAACTGCGGCACCCTCGATGCCAGCGAGGCCGAGGCAGTCCAATTTGCGCGGTTGGGCAAGCCGTACCGCCCCGCCCCCTTTCCGCAGGCCACGTCCATGCTCGACTACGCGTCCGCCCTCGACGAGATGGCCGCCGCCGTCCGGGCCGAACGCTCGCCCTACGCCTCGGGCCGACAGGCGGCGCACGTCGTGGCCGTCATCGAAGCCATCACGCAGTGCGCCGAACAACAGCGTGCCATGCCGGTCGACGACGTCAGCTTTGTGCCGCCGCCCTCGTCGTCTAGCACCACCCAGACCGGACGACGCGCAGCGGACGACGCGCAACGCAAAGCGCTGCCCCCCATCGGCTTCGGCTGCTCGCGGTATCGCGGCGGCACGACGTACGTCGACCTGGAGGACGCCATCGAGGACGCGCTCGACATGGGCGTCCGGCTGCTGGACTGCGCGGAGCTGTACGGCAACGAGTCGCAGATCGGCGCCATTTTGCAGCGGCCGGGCAGCCCGCCGCGTGATACGCTGTACCTCATCAGTAAGGCGTGGAACACGAACCATGCCCCCGAGCATCTGACAGCTGCCTGCGCGCAGAGCCGCGACGCCCTCGGCGTGGACACGCTGGACTGCTACATGCTCCATTGGCCGGACGCCTGGGCCCACACTGGCTCGCTGGCCAACCTCAAGGCGCGATCTCATGAAGACGCCGCGGCACTCACCTTCCCCACCGATGACGCCGGCAACCGCCTCGTATCCGATGTCGACCTCGCAACGACGTGGCGCGCGATGGAGACGCTCGTCGAGCGGGGCTGGACGCACACGCTCGGCGTGAGCAACTTCGAGCAGGCCGATCTAGAGCGGCTGCTCGCCTTCGCCACAGTGCCACCTGCCATCCATCAGATGGAGTGCCATCCGTATCGTCCGCAGCACGACCTTGTCGCTTTCTGCCACGCGCAGGGCATTCGGGTGATGGCGCACTCGCCGCTCTCCGCCAATGGCTTGTTGCACGAGCCCGTGCTGCAAACGATCGCCGAGCGGCATGGGGTGACGACGGCGCAGGTCGTCCTGCGGTGGAACGTGCAACGCGACGTGGTACCCATCCCCTCCAGCACATCGGCGGCGCACATCGCCGCCAATCTCGACGTGTTTCAGTTCGCACTCTCCGACGCCGAACTGGAGCGCATCAATGCGCTGCAGCAGCCCGATTTCAACCGGTAGCCGACTCAGCGCCCCGTTCGGGCACGAGGTCGGTAACAATTCCGTTGACAACTCCAGCCGGGTTCTGGAGTTACAGTCATCCAACCGCCCTTTACGGACCCCGTCAATTGGCGTCTCATGACACGAAAATCATTCTTACAACGCCTTCTCGCGCTCCCCTCCGCCGCGCTGCTCATCGGATGCGCGCGCAGCCAGTCGGACCCGGTCGACGTACCGGACGACATCCGCGTGCATCCGGATATCGGGGCGTTCGGGCCGCTCGATAAATCGCTCGACGCCTGGCGCGCCATCGTGAGTGAAGACGCTTTCTACATCCTGTTCGAAGAGGGCACCGAGCCCCGCTATTCGAGCCCGCTTCTTGAAGAAAAGCGACGCGGGACGTACCTCTGCGCGGCCTGCCGCCTGCCGCTCTTTACCTCGGTGACGAAGTACGACAGCGGAACGGGCTGGCCGAGCTTCTGGGCGCCCATCGAGGGCCGGCTCGGCACCAAGCGCGACACGAAACTCGCCATTCCTCGCACCGAGTACCATTGCACGCGGTGCGGCGGGCATCAGGGCCACGTGTTCGAAGACGGCCCGGACCCGACGGGGCTCCGGTACTGCAACAACGGCCTCGCCCTCAGCTTCGTCCCCGAGGACGAGTCGCTCCCGCCGCTGCGCACCTGATTTCTCTCAGCCTGACGATCTGCATCATGAACAACAGCAAGCTCATCACGGCCATCGTGCTCGCCGTATTCGTGGGGAGCGCGGTCCTGCTCGGCATCGACTACCTGCCCGCCCCCACGTCGGATGCCAACGCGCAAGAGGCGAATCAGCCCCCCCAGCCGGCAGTCGATATCGACCCGGCCGTGGCCGACACCGCGACGTTTGCCGGGGGCTGTTTCTGGTGCATGGAGCCGCCCTACGATACGATGGACGGCGTGGCGGCGACCCTCTCAGGCTATGCAGGCGGCAACGAGCCCAACCCCTCGTACCGCGAAGTGGCTTCTGGACAGACGGGCCATGCGGAGGTCGTGCAGGTCATCTACGACTCCACACTGGTGAGCTACACGCGGCTGCTCCAGACGTACTGGCGCAACATCGATCCGCTCGACAACGGCGGGCAGTTCTGCGACCGCGGCTCCCCGTACCGCCCGGTTATCTTCGTCCACGACGAGCAGCAGCGCGAGCTGGCCGCGGCCTCCAAAGAGGTGGTGGCGCAGCGGTTTGACGCGCCCATCGTAGTCCCCATCGAGCCGCTGGAGGCGTTTTACCGCGCCGAGGCCTACCATCAGAACTTTTACACGAAGAACCCGGACCGCTACTACAGCTACCGCCGCGGATGCCGACGGGATGCGCGGCTGGAGGAACTCTGGGGCGACATGGCCGGCCAGCCCGGCCCGCTCTCCACGTCGGATTAACGCAACGCGGATCAGATCCCGCCGCCGCGCAACACGAAGCCGAGACCGACGAGCCCTGCCGGGAGCACCACGAGCAGGGCCAGGAACGTCCCGAAGGCCCAACGGCTGGTCTGCAGGCGGTCGAGCAGGGTGCGGATGGTGGTGTAGTACGGTCCGAACAGGACGAGCGCGGGGACCGTGGCCCCCGCCGTGGCGAGGGCGACGAGCAGCACGACGCCGGTGCCGCCGGACGCTGGAAAAAAGAGCGAGACGATTGCGGTGTCGACCAGCGTGCCAATGTTGGCCCCGAGGATGTAGGGCACGGCCTCGTGCGGCCTGACGTGGCCGCGGTTGTACATGGGCACGAGGACGCCGAGCGAGAAGGCAATGCTCGTGGTGAGCGCCGTGACGCCAAACCCGATGAGGAAGGCCCATCCGCGCCGGCGCAGCACCCACCCGTACTGCGTGCGCACT
Source organism: Bacteroidota bacterium (assembly GCA_009908415.1). Lineage (GTDB taxonomy): Bacteria > Bacteroidota > Rhodothermia > Rhodothermales > Salinibacteraceae > JAAAPH01. The sequence continues at coordinate 483 of JAAAPH010000171.1, read as the reverse complement.
GCCTCCATGTCGAACACCGCAAAGACGCGGTCGAACAGCTTCAGGCTGGCCATGAGCAGGACGACGCCCGCCAGGAAGCCGAGGAACGGCCCGGTGGTGCCCACGAGCCAGTCGCCCGCCTGGCGGACGAGGTGGGGCACCTGCAGCGGCTGGGCGCTCCCGCCGACATGGAGCGGGCCGACCCCGTAGAGCCAGGCATACCCCATCGCGAGTGCCGGCAGGCCGATCGTGTAGGTAACGAGGAACGACATGAGCCCCAGCTCCGAGGCGCGACGGACCGTTTGCGTCCGGTGCGCGAGGAAATCGAACAGCCCGACGAGCAGCACGATGCCGGCCGCGCCGAAGCGCGAGCCGAACACCATGAACAGCAGTTGCGACAGCGTGATGGCCGTGGCGTCGTAGAGCGCCACGGCGACGGCCGCCACGACCGAGCCGTTCAGCAGCCCGTAGGCGGCCAGCCAACTGGCGCCGAGCGCCGCGAGG
>JAAAPH010000342.1 GCA_009908415.1 Bacteroidota bacterium | reverse complement strand
AAACGGGACCATCCTCCAGCATCCGGCCGCCATCCGCGGGTCGGTGGCGCGCACGGCCACGAACCGGCAGGCGCTCCGCCGCATGGACGCGCTCAACCTGAGCGAGCTGGCTGTGCTCGACGAGGCGGACCGCTTTGCCGGGACCATCACGCAAGACGAGATCGTGCGGAAGATCCTCGCCAACGTGATCCGCGAGTCCTGAATTACGCGGCCAACGCCAGCGTGCGAGCGCGCAAGTGCTGCGTCAGTGCGGCCGTGTCGTCCCGATGGGCGAGGGCGGCATACGGGATCGGCGCGCCGACGCGGACGGGCAGCGTGCGGCCCATGCAGGCCCGCAGCTCATGGAGGATGAGCGCGAGGCGGAGCGTCTCACTCGCCCCGCTGGCCAGGTGAAAGAGGCGGCTGTTCTGCCCGCTGAAGTGAACAGGCACGACCGTGGCGCGCATCGACTGGATGAGCTTGGCGACGAACGGCTGCCACGGCAAGTCTTCCGCGTCGCTGAAAAACGGCGTGGCCGTGGCAATCCCGCCGGCCGGAAAGATCACGACACACCCGCCGGCCTTGAGGTGCGCGAGGGCCGCCCGCATCGTGCGCAGGTTGGTGCGCCGCGCTGCATCGCCGTCTCGAAAGTCCACCGGCAGGAAGTGATCGTCGAAGCGGCCGCTTCGGCACAGTGCATGGTGGATGAGCAGCTTGAAGTCCGATCGCCGCCGCGTAACGAGGTGGCAGAGCGTGAGTCCATCCAGCACGCCGTACGGATGGTTGGCCACGATCACGACCCGCCCATGCGCGGGGAGCCCCCTCAGCGGCGCGCCCGAACACCGTACGTCGACGCGGAGTCGGTCGAGGGCCGCTTTCCAGAACCGGTCGGGAGGGCATACCGCGAGGGAAGCATACAACCGCCGGATGGTACGGCCGCCGGTCAGCCACTCGATGCCCCGAATGAGCCACCGCTTCCAGGGCGGGTCGTGCGGGGCAGCGTACGTAAGCGCAGAAGCCATCGTTTGATAGGATGTGGGACGCAGGCACGGATTGACGCAAGATTCCCTCTGCTCGTCACAAGCCTCAACGGAGCCAGCGCCGTGCGGGTCGAGTCCGGTCGGTTGTCAAACCGTTAAATGCGCTGCTCAGTGGCGCCTGAAGCCCACGTGCTCCGCTCCCTGTAACGCGTGAGCGTGGCGCAGCACCCAGCGTCCCTGTCGTCGCTCATGGGGCGTACACATCAACCACCGACCTCCCGACCAACATGCGCATACGCTGCGGGTTGCACGAACAGCTCTTCCTCCTTCGGCGGACCGTTGCCGCGCTCGTTGGCGGGCTGGCCCTGCTGCTCATCACAGCGCCTGGCGCCGCACAACCTGCACCATCGGTCGAGGGCGTCGCCCTCACGGTGGAGGACATGGACCGCGCCGTGCGCTTCTACTCGGAAGTCCTGTCGTTTCAGCGCGTGAAGGACGTCGAGGTCACGGGCGCCCCCTACGAGCGGCTCTTCGGCGTCTTCGGACTGCGCATGCACGTGGTCACCATGCGACTGGGCGACGAGCACGTCAAGCTGATCGAGTTTGTGGCGCCGAGCGATGGCCGCCCGCATCCCCCCGATGCCCAAAGCAATGACCTCTCGTTTCAGCACGTGGCCATCATCGTGCGCGATATGGAGGCCGCTTATCAACAGCTTCGCGCCCATGGAGTGACTCACGTCTCGCCCAAACCGCAGACGCTCCCTGAATGGAATCCTACCGCCGGCGGGATCTCGGCCTTTTATTTCAAGGACCCCAGCGGCAATGTCCTGGAGATCCTGCACTTCCCGCCCGACAAGGGCGCCGCCAAGTGGCACGCCCCCACGGACCGGCTCTTCCTTGGCATCGATCACACCGCCATTGTGGTCGACGACACCGAGCAGAGTCTGGACTTCTTCCGGGACCGTCTCGGTTTCCAGGTTGCCGGGACGAGCATGAACTACGGTATCGAGCAAGAACGCCTCAGCACCGTGTTTGGGGCGCGGGTCCGCATCACGGCGCTGCGTGCCCCGAGAGGGGGCATCGGCGTCGAGTTTCTGGACTACGTGGCGCCGAGCGATGGCCGTCCCATGCCGGCCCATACGCAGGCGAATGATCTCTGGCATGCCCACATCCAGCTCCGCCTCCGCGACGCTGCCTCTGCCGTAGAGGCGCTGCGCGGGGCGGGATACGCGCTGGTGTCGCCCCGCCTTCAATCGCTTCCGGACGCCGCCTTGGGTTATGCGTCGGGCGCGCTGGTACGCGGCCCCGATGGCCACGGCGTGCTTCTGACCGAGTGACTACTGACTGCATTGCCTGTAACGGTCCGCCCGGACGTCATACCCACCGACGACCGTGACGCTTTCTCCTTCGCCCTCTCTCACCGGTCCGTGCTTCGTGCCGTGCCTCAAGCTGTCACTTCAGGTACCCGCCCCCACTACCGGCTCGTCGTCGGCCTGGTATATCTAGCGGGGCTGCTGCAAGGACTCGCGATGGTCAGCTTCCCAGCGAGCAGTACGGTGCTGCTAGGGCCACTGGGCTTGACCGACGCGCAGTACGGTGCGATCTTTCTGCCCCAGGTGGCACTTGCCGTCGTGGGCTCGATCAGTGGCGGCGCGCTGGCACGGCGGCTCGGCCTCAAGGTGCTGCTGCTGGGCATGCTCGCCGCCAATGCCGTATCGCAACTTCTGCTGGCTAGCACGATGTGGGTCGGGGCGTCGTTGGCCTATCCGGCCGTCATGCTCGGCACAGCCAGTATGGGACTGGGGTTTGGCCTGAGCGGGGCCCCGCTGAACAGCTACCCGCCTGTGCTCTTCCCCGAAAATGAGGATACGGCGGTCGTGGCTGTGCACACGCTACTCGGGCTGGGCCTGGCCATCGGCCCCCTGCTCGTGGCGCCCTTCGTGGCGGCCGGCCAGTGGGTCGGCTTTCCGCTGCTGCTGCTCGGCGGGTGCGGCGCCGCATTCGCGGGCGTGGCGCTGACCTCGTTTCCTGCGGGCGCTCCGGAACCCGACGCCGTCGCCGATGCCGAGGCGCCGTCGCCAACGCGCACGGTGCTGTTCTGGCTCTTCGTGGGGGTGGCCGTCCTGTACGCCTTTGCAGAGGGCACCTTCAGCAACTGGGCCGTGGTCTACCTGAATGAGGGCCGCGGGGTATCGGAGGCTACGGCAGGCTTCGCCCTCTCGGTCTTCTGGGGGGCGCTCGTGGCCGGCCGCCTGCTCGTGTCGGCACTCGTGCTGCGCGTGTCGGCCCAGACGATCTGGCTCGTGCTGCCCCTCCTCATGATGGGGACGTTCCTGCTGCTGCCGTATGCAACGAGTGCCCCGGTTGGCATCGCCCTGTTTGGCCTGGCCGGGCTGGCCTGTTCGGCGTTCTTCCCGCTGACCATCACGCTGATTTCAAAGTGCTTTCCGCAGCACGTCTCGTGGGTCTCGTCCATGATGATTGCCGCGCTCATGACGGGCGTCGGACTCGGGTCGTTCGTCTTCGGCCCGCTCCGTGAGGTGTTCTCGTTCGAGCAGCTGTACCGCATCTCCGCCCTCTATCCAGCCCTGGCGCTCACGGCTGCGCTCGTGGTCGCCTGGGGCGAGGTGCGCGGCATGACCATCCACGAGCTGTGGACGAGCTCGCGCTGCCAGTAACGCTTCTGTCGAATCTCTCTCCCGCATCGACCATGACGGACCCTACTCCCTACGATGTCATCATCATCGGAAGCGGCGCCGGCGGCGGCACGCTCGCCTATGCCCTGGCGCCCTCCGACGCGCACGTGCTCATCCTGGAGCGGGGCGACTTCCTCCCGCGGGAGTCGGCCAACTGGGACCCCGAGGCCATCTTCCACGACGACAGGTACAAGACGAAAGAAACGTGGCGCGACCAGTCGGGGGCGGCCTTTAGCCCGAGCACGTATTACACCGTAGGCGGCAACACGAAGATGTACGGAGCCGCCCTCATGCGGATGCGCGAGGAGGACTTCGGTGCGGTCAAGCATCACGACGGCACGTCGCCCGCCTGGCCGATCGGCTACGATCGCTTAGCGCCGTACTACACGCAGGCGGAACGGCTGTACCACGTCCACGGCGCGGCGAACACCGATCCGACCGCGCCCAGGCGCAGTGCCTCGTTCCCACACCCGCCCGTACCGCACGATGACCGGATCGAACGCCTAGAGCGCGACCTGCAGGGCCTCGGGCATCAGCCGTTCCCGCTGCCGGTCGGCGTGCGGCTCAACGAGACGGATGACCCTGAAGGGCCGTTCCTTCTCCGCGAGCTGTACAAGCTGAACGGCATCGAGTCGTTTGACGGCTACCCGGACCTCACGGCGCTAAAAGCCGATGCGGAAACGACCTGCGTCCGGCCTGCGCTGGAGCACGACAACGTCACCCTGCACACCAATACGTACGTCAAGCGCCTCGAAACGAGCGCGGACGGGCGCACCGTAACGACGGTCGTGGCCGAACGGGATGGCGACCGCGTGACGTACCAGGGCGACGTCGTGGTGGCCTCGTGCGGTGCCATCAACTCGGCCGCACTGCTGCTCCGCTCGGCCAACGAAGCCCATCCCAACGGCCTCGCCAACCGCTCGGACCAGGTGGGGCGGAACTACATGGCGCACAACAACTCGGCGCTTCTCGCGCTTTCCAAGGAACCCAACCCAACACGCTTCCAGAAGACACTGGGGCTGAACGACTTCTACTTCGGCGCCGACGACATCGACTACCCTCTCGGCCACATTCAGCTGCTCGGCAAGTCGAATGCTGCACAGCTGGCCACCGAGGCGCCGGGCGTCACGCCCGACATGGCATTGGATACGATGGCCGCGCACGCCCTCGACTTCTGGCTCACGACGGAAGACCTGCCGGACCCCGACAACCGCGTCCTCGTGGACGACGACGGGCAGATCCACCTCCACTACACGCGCAACAATACCACGCCCCACGACCAACTCATGCGCAAGCTGAAGGGCATGCTGGGCGATCTCGGCTGCCAGAACCGACTGATTCCGTGCAGCTTCTACTTGGGCAAGCAGATTCCGCTCGCGGGCGTGGCCCATCAGGTGGGGACCTGCCGCTTCGGCACCGACCCGGACACGTCCGTGCTCGACGTGCACTGCAAGGCGCACGACGTGGACAACCTGTACGTCGTCGATGGTAGCTTCTTCGCCTCCAACACGGGCGTGAATCCTGCGCTCACCATCATGGCCAATGCGCTCCGCGTGGGCGACCATCTGATGGACCGCCTCGGCGCATAGCGCTCAACCTTGGAACGCCTCCCGTTGAACGTTCCAGCGCCCAACTTTCAACCCACAAC
>JAAAPH010000308.1 GCA_009908415.1 Bacteroidota bacterium | reverse complement strand
CGCGGCGTAGGGTCGGCTTCCTTAGGGCCCGCGCTGTCGCATCCGGCCAGGGGCACGATGAGCAGAACGGTGAGCAACAGGACGCGTGGGTGCATGGGTCGATCCGTGATGGTGCGTATGCGAAGGGAAGCACCAAACAAATACGGGGTGACGAATGATTAACGCAAGGGCGGAGCGGGGTCCGCGGGCGGGTCTGTACGACGTTCCCTCCTCTGCCAAGAAATCCTTGGACGCGTTGGTGCCGGAGCAGGAGGCGCAACGCAGACTGCTTCCGCGCGTACAGGACCGGTCCCATCATCGTTGCGGAGTAGGCGGCGTGCGGGGGCCATCATCTACTTCGCCGTTGTGTATCATCGCATTCCCGTAGGACATCATGCCGACTCTGAAGCGCGGACAGACCGTTGAACTCGACATCGAGAAGTTTGCGGACAAGGGCAAGTCGCTGGCGCGGGTGAACGGTTACGTCGTCTTCGTCGAGGGCGCCGTGCCGGGCGACCGCGTGCAGGCGTACATCCACCGCGCGAAGAAGAACTACGCCGAGGCGAAGCTCGACACGCTGATCGAGCCGAGCGACCTGCGCACGGAGCCGCGCTGCCGCTACGCCGACACCTGCGGCGGCTGCGCGTGGCAGCACGTCGATTACGCCGCCCAGCTGGACGCCAAGCGGCAGAGCGTGGAAGAGGCCTTTCTGCACCAGGGGGGCTTCCAGTCGGTCGACGTGCCGCCGGTGATCGGGGCCGAGGACACCTTCTACTACCGCAACAAGATGGACTTCGATTTCAGTGCGGATCGCTGGCTCACGACCGACGAGATCGATACGGGCAAGGACTTCGATACCGACTTTGCAGTGGGCCTGCACGTGCCGGGCAACTTCTTCAAGGTGCTCGATCTGCAGGAGTGTCATCTGCAGTCCGCATGGAGCGCGCAGTTCGTCAACGCGCTGCGTGAGTTCGTAAAAGCGAAGGGCTGGGCGCCGTGGGACATTCGCAACCACGAGGGGTATTTGCGCCACCTCGTCATTCGAGAGGGCAAGCGGACCGGTGAGACCATGGTCAACCTCGTGACCAACGGCTACGATGCGGAGCGGATGGAGGCGCTGGCCGATTTCTTGCAGGCCGAGCAGCCTGAGGTTACGACGCTCGTCAACACGATCCACACGGGCAAGTCGCAGAACCCACAAGGTGATCCGCGCGTGATCTTCGGCCCCGGCGTGATCCACGATGAGATCGGCCCACACCGGTTCGAGATCCGCCCCGGCGCGTTCTTCCAGACGAACACGGCGCAGGCGGAGCGGCTCTACGAGGTCGCGCGCGACTTCGCCGACCTCCGGCCCAACGATGTGCTGTACGACCTGTACTGCGGGGCCGGCACCATCGGCATCTTCATGGCCGAGGGGGTCCAGAAGGTCGTCGGCGCCGAACTCGTGGAAAGCGCCGTCGAGAGCGCCCGAACCAACGCAGCGCTCAATGACGCCGACAACTGCACGTTCGAGGCGGGCGATCTGAAAACGCTATTCACCGACGACTTCGTCGACCGCCATGGACGGCCCGATGTGCTCATCGTCGACCCGCCGCGGGCGGGGATGCACAAAGATGTCGTTGCCCAGATTGCGGCACTGCGCCCTGAGCGGTTCGTGTATGTGAGCTGCAACCCGCAGACGCAAGCGCGCGACCTCGGCCGCCTCCGTGAGGCGTACCGGATTGACGCCATGCAGCCGGTCGACATGTTTCCACACACGCCGCACATCGAGAACGTGGTGCGGCTAGCGCGGGTTGAGGCGTAAAGGGTGAGGATGGAAGCCCACGTCGATGCGACGTAGGGCCCTGCGCCACCACGGAATCCGCACCGAAGGAGCCGACGAGCCTCACAGCCGCAGCCGCAGCGCCAGCCCCGAACCGGCGCGGGGCGAGACCGTGGGGGCAACCTCCAGCGTCGGCGCGTTGCCGGTAGAGCCGCAGCGGAGGCGGGGAGCGTTGCGGAACGACCATCCGATGCCGGCCATCAGCGCGGCGGCGCCCGGAAGAAGGACGAGGGGGGCGATGGCAATCAAGCCGATGCCCCCGAGTCCATCGGCCCGATCGATCTCGCGGTCGATCCACCACCAGGCGCCGGCGATGCCGCCCGCGCCGGCCAGGCGCACCCCGAGCGGGAGCAGGCTTCGGCGCGCACAGACTGTGCTCAGGCACCACGCCCCCATGGACGGACCCATGATGGCGCCCATGCCCGTCAGGCTGAGGGCCGTTACGGCCAGCGGGTCGCCCAGCGACGGGTCGTCGGCGCGGGCGAGATGGACGCGCAGCAGTCCCGATCCGAGCGCCACCGGCACGAGCGTCGACAGGTTCGAACGGCCTGAGGCATAGCCCCACGACCAGTCTTCTTGCGCGTAACCAAACGGTGCATCAGACGCTGTAGGCGGCGGACCGCAGGGATCCGATGAGGAGCACAGCCGGTCGAGGCCGAGCGGCGATTGCGCTTGAGCCGGTACGGCAATCGTGAGCACAGCGGCGAGCAAAGCAGCACACACGCGCATGGAGAGAAGGATACGTCGTGAAAAGAGGAATGCGCTGCAAAGATATCGACGACCGGAGAGCACTGCAACGCCGCTCTGGACGAGCGGTCGCTAGCGGCTGTAGATGGACGCTAGATGGGGAAGAACGGATTAGGGAAACGCGCCTCCACGCTTACCTTGTTTGATACCCAGCACGCTCGACAAACAGGGCCGAATGCGGGGCGGCGACCGCTTTGCTGCCACCCCCATCGCTGGGAACCTTTCTCGCGGAGCGCTATTCTGCGAGCGCTTTCTACATATCCCTTCCTGACGAGCCCCAATGCCTCTCCGATTTATCCTCGCTGCCTTCCTTCTTGCCGCTCTAACGTCTGGGTGTGACGTGTTCTCGTCCGGCGACGACCCACCCCGCACTCGCCAGACGGCGTGGGAGCGCACGAACGGCCCGTTTGGGGTAGAGCTGGCGGACGTGGCGGTGGCCCCGAACGGGGTGGCTTATGCTGCGACGTACGGGTACGGCCTGTACCGCCGGGCCGCCGATGCCGACGCCTGGTCCACGCCTGCCTCGTTCGATGACAACTACTTCCACAGCGCATACGCCGCCTCCGATGGCACCGTGCTTGTCGCGAACGACGCGAGCGGGGTGCTGCGCTCCACCGACGGCGGCACTACGTGGCAGGCCATCGGCGCTGGCCTGGAAAACACGCTGGCCTCGCAGGAAGGCTGCCGGCTGTACGATCCGTTCACCGGCGCCCACCGGCGCGTCTACGCCTTCGCCCAAACGCCGAGCGGAGCCTACTTCGCGGCCACCGACTGTGGGCTCTACCGGGCGGATTCGGCGGCAGGCGGCTGGTCGTACGTCGGGCTGCGCGCGTACGATTTGCGGGCCGTGGTCGTCCATCCCTCCGGGGCGCTGCTGGCCGGCTCGCGGTACGACGGCCTCTTCCGCTCGACCGATGACGGCGCCACGTGGTCCAGAGAATCCTTCGACGGCGACGCCGAGACGTCCATCATCAGTGGGCTGGCTGTGGATGAGGCCGGCCGCGTCTACGCAGGGACGAACGTGCTCCACGTCTCTGACGACGCGGGCGCCACGTGGCAGGCGGTGACGGGCACGGGCGATCGGTTCGGCTACCCGGAGATTGTGGCCCGCCCCGAAGGCCTCTACGCGGCGAGCTTGAACGGGCTGCTCGTGTCGGCGGACGGCACCAACTGGTCCGTGATTGAGGGGCTGCCCGAAACTGGCGCGCGCGAGTACGGCACCGTGGAGGGGGTCGCGTTCTATTCCGACGGCACGGCGCTCGTGAAGCTGATCAACGCGGGCCTCGTGCGCTCGGAGAGCGGCACGCAGCGCTGGCGGCGCTACAACACCGGCATCCAGGCCGTCGACGTGCGTAGCGTGGCGAGCGGCCCGGAGGGCGCCCTGTATACGCTGGCGCTCCAGCCCGACGTGGCCCACCGCTCGCTCGACGGCGGCCAGACGTGGATGCCCATCGACGATCTGGCCAACACGTCCGTCGATGGACTGTTTGTCGACGCCGAGGGCACGGTCTACGCCGCATCGCTCTTCCAACTGTTCCGCTCGACCGATCGGGGCGATACGTGGACGGTGTCCAACCCGCAGGCGGGCGACTTGCAGTACGGCTTCTCGCGGGGCAACACGGACTACCGGCTTGCGGCCACAGTAACCCCGCAGGGTACGCTGCTGGTCGGCGCCGGTCCGGGCGGCGTGTACCGCTCGGACGACGGCGGCGTCTCATGGGAGCCTGCGCTCCCGGCCGTGCGGGCAGCGGACATCGCGGCCGCGCCCGAAGCGGCCTTCGTGATCGACGCAGACGGCACGGTTTACCGGTCAGACGACGAGGGCCAGACGTGGAGTCGCCTATCGAATACGCCACTCATCGAGGCCGTCGATGCGGTGCCCCGGCGCATGACGACGGCACCCGGGGGTGGCGTGCTCGTCACCACGGTGCGCGGGCTGTACCGACTGTCGGCCGGGGGCCAGTGGGCCGCGCTGGGGTTGGCCGGCCAGCGCGTGACGGCTGCTCGCGCGCTCGATGAGCGCACCGTTCTGGCTGTTGCCTGCAGCGAGGCCGTCGAGGGCGACCAGGTGTTTCTTACCACCGACGGCGGAGGCACGTGGCGCAACGTCAGCGGCGGGTTGGAGGCGCCGATCCGGGACGTACATGACTTCGCGCAGGGGCCTGAGGGAATGGTGTACGTGGCCGCACGGGGCGGCGTCTATCGCGGCATCGGACCCCTTGCGCCGTAGGAGCGCTTGGCGGAGCACTTCGCGAGGACGCCCGTTGGTGCAGCATGGCTGCGGTTCTTGGCGGTGCGCGTCCTTCCCCCAGGCACAAATCCTACGATGAAAACGGCGTTTGTCACCGGCGGCACCGGCTTTGTCGGCAGCCACCTCGTCGAGGAGCTGCTGCGCCGCGGTTACGACGAGGTGCGTTGCCTTGTCCGCTCGCGGCAAAAGTGGCTCCAGCCGCTCGACGTCACGCCCGTGCGCGGCGACCTGTCCGACGCTGAAGTTTTATGGGACGCCGTGCGCGACGTCGATGTCGTCTACCACGTGGCCGGTCTCACTCGCGCGCAGGAATGGGACGCCTTCTATCAGGCCAATGTCCAGGCCACACTCAACCTGATGGGGGCGCTCCGCCACGCCAATCCGGAGGTCGGGCGCGTGCTCATCACGAGCAGCCTCGCCGCCGTGGGGCGCTGCGCGGATGGCATCGCCACGGAGTCTACGCCGCTTCAGCCGTTTAGCATGTACGGGCGGAGCAAGGCGGAAATGGAACAGGCGCTCCGAGCC
>JAAAPH010000407.1 GCA_009908415.1 Bacteroidota bacterium | reverse complement strand
ATTGTGGTCTACCTGCAGTTTGGGGCGAGTGCAACCACCCCCACGATTGCTGATGACGAGCTGCCGACCGTGACGGTCTACAGCAGTCCCACATGTCAATGCTGTTCCGAGTGGGTCGATCATCTGCGCGCCAATGGCTTCGAGGTCGAAAAGCAGAACCGGAACGACATGCCGCAGGTGAAGCAGCACTACAACGTGCCCCGCGAACTGGCATCGTGCCACACGGGCGTCGCGGGGGGCTACGTGGTGGAAGGGCATGTCCCGGCCAAAGAGCTTAAGCGCCTCTTGGCCGAGCAGCCGAGCGTAGTTGGTATCACCGTGCCCGGCATGCCCGTCGGCTCGCCGGGGATGGAGCGAGGCAACCAGCAGGACCCGTACAACGTGCTCACCTTCACGAAGCAGGGCGAGGCCAATGTCTTCGCCCGGTACAACCAGTAGCGTCCATCCGTTGGACAGACCACTAGCTGGACAGAACCCGTTCTCGGAAGCATTGCAGCGTGCCATGCAGCACATTGACCGAACAGCCGGATGGATGGTCGCCACCGCGTGGGCTGGTCTGCTCCTCATCGCGGGTATTGGGGCCGCCGGATGCACCTCCTCGGCCGAGCCGCCGTCCTATGAGCAGCAAGTGCTTCAGCATCGAGTCGAGCGCGAAATGAACCTGCGCGACAAGAACAGTGTGCTCCCGCCGTCCGCGCGGAAACGATTCAAGGGGCTCAATCACTATCCGGTCGACTCCACGTACCGGTTCACGGCGCCGCTGGAGCCGGCGGCAACGCCCGATACGGTGTGGATGGTGGAGAGTACCGGCGGCATGGCGCCAAGGGTGCGCGTCGGCCATGTCGATGTGCCGTTCCCCGAGGATACGGCACGGCTATCCGTCTTCCGCGTCCAAGGGCAGGAGCCGCTGTGGATTCCCTTCGGGGACGCGACGAATCAGTCGGCGACGTACCCGGCGGGGCGTTACCTCGACGCGCCGATGGAGGACGACAGCACGCTCGTGCTCGACTTCAACAAGGCGTACAACCCGACGTGTGACTACAACCCCAATTATACGTGTCCGCTGCCGCCGTCGGAAAATCGCGTTGCCCTTGCTATTCCGGCGGGTGAACAGCGCTCGAATCTGCACCCGTATTAGCCCGATGGGGCCGCGCTCGGCGCCGGATCGAGCGGGCCTAATGCGTGTTGTGCAAGCGCAGACTCCCGTTGGTCCGGGCATGTTGGTACGCGCGCCTGTTTGTTCGATAGATCTATTGAGTAACGCAGAAAGAGGCCCAGCGGGCGTTTAAGCAGTCCATCTACGGGCCGCCCAGCCGCATCGGGAAGGCGCTGGCGAGTGCGCATCGCCTGGAGCTGATCGACGTCCTCGCCCAGGGGCCCCGCTCGATCCCCGTGGACGAACTGACGTCCCGCCTCGACGAATTGCCCGACGATGCCGAGGTCGTGGCGTATTGCCGTGGTCCATACTGCGTCTTTGCCGATGAGGCTGTCGAAACGCTTCGGCCACACGGCGTCTGGGCGCCGCGGCTCGATGCGGGATTCCCCGATTGGAAGGCCGCTGGGCGTCCCACCGAAACGACGGGTTGATCGCCGTTCTCCCTTCATCCCCCTGCATGTACCTACGCCTCTTGTCCTATGGCCGCCCTTCTCGATGCGATGCAGCAGACCCAGACCATCGTCATGCTCGCGGGGCTGGCGGTGCTTCTGCTCTGGGAACATGCCCATCCGTTTTTCGACTTCTTTCAAAGTGATCCGAAGGAGCGGGGCCAACACGCGCTGCGCAACCTGCTGCTGGGGGGCATCAATGCCGCCGTCGTCTCCGTCGTGTTCGTCGGGTTGTGGGGGGCAGCCGCCATCTGGGCCGAGCAGCAAGGCATCGGCCTGCTCCACGGGGCCGAGGCCGCGTGGGGCTTTCCGCTGGGGGCCCACGCCTTGGGCGCGATGCTCCTGCTCGACGGGTGGATGTACGTCTGGCACCGCATCAACCACCGGATTCCCTTCCTCTGGCGCTTTCACCGCGTCCATCACCACGATCCCACCATGGACGTGACGACGGCAAGCCGCTTTCACACCGGCGAGATCGTCCTCTCGTCCCTCTTTCGGGTCGGCGTCATCGTCCTCTTTGGCGTGTACCTGTGGGAGCTGGTGCTCTACGAGACGGTGATGTTTGCCGTCGTGCAGTTCCACCACGCCAACATCGCGTTGCCGGACCGGCTTGACCGCGCGCTGCGGGCCGTGATCGTGACACCGAACATGCACAAGGTGCACCACTCCCGGTGGCAGCCGGAGACGGACTCGAACTACAGCGCGCTCTTTTCTTTCTGGGACCGGATCGGCCGGACGTTTCGCCTGCGCGAGGATCCGTCGACGCTGTCCTTTGGCCTCGACGGGTGGGATGCGCCCGAGGACCAGCGTTTTGCCGGGCTCCTTTGGGCGCCGCTCAAGCGCCTGGACCCATCGCCCGGCGAAGGGGCTGCGAGGCCCGCCGACGGGGCCTCCGTCGAACCGCGGCCCACTTCCGGTGCCCCGGACGACGCTGGATGACGAACAGCCCGACTGCTCTGGAGTGCATGACGGGATCGACCGCGTCGCATGATTGGCAACGGCGTGAAGGGTGAAGCCAGCGTTCCAGCCACGGCCTGCGGTCTCCTGCACCAGTCGCTCATATTTCTTTCCATCGGCTTCTCATGCGATCATCGACCGATATCCGGCTCGGGCTGCGGGAAAACCTCGGCCAGTTTGCGTTGCTCGTCGTCGTGAACGCCTTCGTGGGCGCGATGGTGGGGTTGGAGCGCACCGTGCTCCCCCTGCTGGCTGACGAAGAGTTCGGACTGGCCTCCCGGACGGCCATCCTCTCGTTCATCGCGACGTTTGGGCTCACGAAGGCGCTGGCCAACCTGGCCGCCGGGCAGCTCGGCGACCGGTTTGGGCGCAAGCGTGTGCTCGTCGCCGGTTGGCTCGTGGGGCTGCCCGTGCCGCTCATCGTGATGGCGGCTCCGACGTGGACGTGGATCGTCTTCGCCAATGTGCTACTGGGTGTGAACCAGGGCCTTGCCTGGTCGATGACGGTCATCATGAAGATCGACTTGGTGGGGCCGAAGCAACGCGGCCTGGCAATGGGCCTCAACGAGGCGGCCGGCTACCTGGCCGTCTCGGGCGCGGCGCTGGCGACGGGCTACATCGCCGGGGCGTACGCGCTGCGCCCGGAGCCTTTCTACCTGGGCATGGGGCTCGCGGGGCTGGGCCTGCTGCTCTCGGTCGCCTTCGTGCGCGAGACGCGGGGACACGCCGATCTGGAGAGTGCACAGTGGAGCGAAGCGAAAAGCAACGACCCGTCGGCCTCTCGCCCCGAGGTCTCCTTTGCCGAGGCGTTTCGGATCACGAGCTGGAAGGACCGCGCGCTCTTTGCGGTGAGTCAGGCCGGGCTCATCAACAATATGAACGATGGCCTAGCCTGGGGGCTCTTCCCCATCTACTTCGCAACGCTCGGGCTGCCCGTCGAGCAGATCGGCGTGCTCGCGGCGCTCTATCCGGCCATCTGGGGCCTGGGCCAGCTCGGCACGGGCGCGCTCTCGGACCGCTGGGGACGGAAGGGGATGATTGTGGTGGGGATGGGCGTGCAGGCGGCAGGCCTCTTCGCACTGCTGGCGGGCTCCTCCTTTGCCGTGCTCGCCCTGGCGATGGGACTGATGGGCGCGGGCACGGCGCTCGTGTACCCGACGCTCCTGGCTGCCATCGGCGACGTGGCCCATCCGTCGTGGCGCGGGACGGCCGTGGGGGTGTACCGGCTCTGGCGCGACGGCGGCTACGTCGTGGGCGCGGTGGTTGCAGGCGTCGCGGCCGACGCGCTGGGCCTCAGTTGGTCCATCGGCATCATCGGTGGACTGACGGCCGCCTCGGGGCTGGTCGTCGCCGTCGCCATGTACGAGACGCTGCCCATGGCCAAGGCGCGGGCCGCATCCGGAGAGGATAGGTGACGCCGTCGGCTTACCCGCCGCAGGCCTCGGCGCCCTCGCGCTGCACGGGCGGGCAGGGTACGCTTCCGTACGAGCAGAAGACGCAGCAGTCGCCTGTCTTGGGGCGGAGCACAGCGTCACAAGACGGGCACTCCCAGAAGAACTGGCAGCGGTCCGCGGGCATGGTGGCATCCGTCGCTGCACCGCACTCAGGGCAGGTGATCGTGGTAACAAACGTGACAGCGGTCATAGCCGGGGCACCGTACAGGGATTCGTAGTTAACGCAGGGCATCTTCGAGCACGGTGGCCGCGTCGGTCTTGGCGTCGCGGTACTTCACAATGAGCGGCGCGTAGAGTGACAGGCCGTGCTCCGCGGCGAAGTCGGAGCCCTGCACCTGCCGTGCCCCCGGCACCACGACGGCCCGCTCGGGCACCTCCAGCGGCTGGTCGTCGGTGCTCGTGATCACCGTCTCGTTCACGAGGTCGTACAGGCGCGTCGACGCCGTGAGCGTGACGTCCGGCGCCAGGACGGCGCCCGACCGGACAATGCAGCCCTCGTACAGCCCGCACCCCCCGCCGATGAACACGTCGTCTTCCACGACGACCGGTGTGGCATGGACCGGCTCCAGCACGCCACCAATCTGCGCCGCGGCCGACAGGTGCACGTGCTTGCCGATCTGTGCGCAGCTGCCGACGAGCGCGTGCGAGTCGACCATCGACCCCTCGTCCACATATGCGCCCACGTTGATGTACATCGGCGGCATGCACACCACGCCTGGGGCCACATACGCGCCCGTGCGGATGGAGGAGCCGCCCGGAACGAGCCGCACGCCGTCCGCCATCGAGAGGGGCTTGAGCGGGTAGGTGTTCTTGTCAAAGAACGGGAACGCGCGCGTCGAATAGTCTTTCATCGCACCAATCTGGAAGCCGAGCAGGATGCCCTGCTTGACCCAGGAGTGCGCATGCCAAGCGCCGTCTGCGTCGGGCGCGGCAGCCCGCACAGCGCCCGCGTTGAGCGCGCCGAGCAGATCGTCGACGGCCTGCCGCACCTCGGCCTCATCGCGCTCCGGCGGCGGCGTGTTAATCAGAAGGTCGATGCGGTCGCGAAGCGAGTCGGGCATAGGAAAAGGAGGACTGAACGGGGGGCAATTCGATCGGTAACGAGGCTAAACCTCCGAATCAGAAGCGGAAGTATAAAGTGGCTTCTGTGAAATAATGGTCGCCGCCGGTGCGGCGGCTTGGAGTTGCCCCATGCATTTCGTTTGTTGCTCTCGCATGCACTCGCAATCCCTGCTCGGTCAGGATTGACGCCTCACTCCCGCGCACCCGCTCCCGCCCACCGGACGTCTCCTGCTTTTTATGCCTGCTCCAT
>JAAAPH010000349.1 GCA_009908415.1 Bacteroidota bacterium | reverse complement strand
CACAGCGCCAGCACGGTCTGCCGCGTGATGCCTTCGGGGCAGGCGTGCGGATGGCTTGTGGCCACCACGTCGTTGTCCACGATGAAGACGTGCGTGCCGTGCGCCTCGGCGATGAAGCCCTGCCGGTCCAGCATGAGCGCGGCGTCGGCCCCCGCGTGATTCGCCTCGATCTTGGCGAGGATCGACGGCAGCAAGTTGTTGTGGTGGATCTTGGGGTCGAGCCCATCCGGCGCAAACCGGCGGATCGAGCTCGTGATGAACGAGAGGCCGCGTTTGTCGTACACCGGCGTCTTGTACTCGGGCAGCACGATAAGCGTGGGGCCGGACTGGTTGAGGCGCGGGTCCATGCCGGAGGTGATCTTCTCCCCGCGCGTCAGCGTGAGGCGGATGTGCACGCCGTCGGTCATCGCGTTCGCCTCCAGCGTGCGGCGAAGCTCGCGGATGATATCTTCGTGCGACGGGATCGTGTCGAACGCCAGGGCCTTGGCCGAGTCGCGAAGGCGGTCGAGGTGCGGGATGAGCTTGAAGATTTTGCCGTCGTACAGGCGCAGTCCCTCCCACACGCCATCGCCGCCTTGCACCACGCTGTCGAACGGACTCACCCCCGCCTCGTCGCGGTGCACGAGGTTACCGTTGATGTTGACGATGAGGTCGCGGTTCTGCTCGTTAAACGTCTGCTTCATTGGAGGAGATGGATTGGAGTCGGTACGCGGAGACGGTGCGGAAAACAGAACTAGGAAAATACGAGACAGTGGCCCCAAAGCGTAGTGGCGGGAAAATTGCCGTGGTTGTCCCCCCTGCTCGCTCAAAGGGGCCGCCGCGTTACTCCGCTCCTCCCTCAGGCGGCTCTACCGGCGTGATCGCTGTACCATTTTCGGGACCCCATGATGCCTACCGTCAACCGCATCTTCCTGCTAGGGCTGGCTCTCGTAGTCCTCGTCAGCTGCTCGTCCATGGAGGCCGAGCCGCCTGCTTCAGAGGCCGCCTCGTTGCCACTGTTGGCACCCGGCTTCACGCTAGGGACCACCTTTTACGGAAGTGCCGATCCTCCGCCCACCGGCACGCCGGAGCGGGCCCTGCTCGACTCCATGATCACACGCGGGCTGGGAGGCTTCACGTACTATGTGGACTGGCCGGATCTTGAGCCATCCCCCGGCCGCTACACGCTTGCTGCCTTCGAAGCCACACTCGGCGCGCTGAGCACTCTGGGGGTACAGCCCATGGTCAACCTCACCGTGGGCGACATCGACGTATACAACCTGCCGCCGTCGCTCTCCGACGGCGCTGGCGGCCTCGCGGAGGGCGTCGCCCTGGACGACCCCGCCGTGCTCGACCGGTTCGGCCGCCTGCTCGACCGTATCGCTCCGATTTTGCTCGCCCACGACGTCTTCTTTCTGGGCGTTGGCAATGAGGTCGACGACCGCCTCGATGGCGACTTTGCAAGCGAGCGCGACGCCTACGTCCGGTTCGTGGAGGCGGCCCGTGAGCGGGTGCACGCGGAGGCCCCGCGCCTTGCCGTCGGCGTCACGCTAACGGGCACGGCCGTCCGCGCCCAGTCGTCTACGTTCCGCGCGCTGCGCCGCGTGAGCGACGCCCTTGCTTTCAACCACGCTCCCATCCAGCCCGACTTCTTTGTGCGGGACCTTGAAGCCGTCCAGCCCGACTTTCGCGAGGTGCTACAGGCCTATGGCGACGGTCCCATCCTCATCCAGGAGCTCACCTGCCCGAGTGCCGCGTCCATGGGCGCCTCCGCCGCTTGGCAGCGGCGCTGCTTCGAAGCGCTCTTCGAGGTGATTCGGACCACGCCGCGCGTCCGCTTCGCGTCGATCTTCACCTTCCAGGACCTCGCCCCGGCGACCTGCACCGCCGTCCGCGATGTCATCTTTGGCGACGAACTGGACGACCTGCCGGACAACCTCGCGCAGCGCCTCGCCGACTACCTGTGCGCATTGGGCGTGGTCGCGCCCGACGGTACGCCGAAACCTGCTTACGACGCCGTGCTTGAAGCGGCCGCGGCGTTGTCCGCCCCGTGACGGCTCACGGATCGGCTGCGCCGGAAGAAGCGGGTTGAAGTCGGTGCGCCCATAGCTGCTGGTAGTAGTCTTGGCAGGTAGCGTGGAGCGGCTGGAGCCGATCGGGCACGGGCTCGGGCTTCGGCTGATGCGGCTGGAAGCCGGTCGACTGCTCAACGGCATCGTACCAGTGCGTCGCCCAGATGCCATCGGTGGCGCGCGGACCGGGCTCCCACGACAGCATCGCCGCGCGGAACGGCACGTCGAGCGCGTCGCATAGGGCGCGCAGCATACCCTCCGGATCGAGCAGCACGTCCTTCGCGTCGATGACGGGGGGCGCCTGCTCGGTGGCTGTCTGCACGCGCTCGAACAGCTCGACCTGCTGCGCCAGCCCCGTGTCGCGGAGCGTCGGCTCCGGCAGCACCTCGACCAGCGAGGGCAGCATCTCGGCAGGGTCGCGGATGAGGAAGGCGTTGCGCAGGGCAAGCACCCAGTCGCGGTCCATCTCCGGCAGCAGGTGGTGCGCCATGTGCTTCTGGTAGAAGAGGCCGCCGCCGGGCACGGGGCCGGTGAGCCGCTCGACGACGGCGCGCCAGTCGGCGTCGTGGTGGGCGATGATGGCCTCACGCCCCGGATGCTCGCGGCCGGTCGCCTGCAGGTAGTGCGCGTACAGCGGCTCGTCGCAGACCACCGTGTCGGGCCGGCTGCCCCATGCGCGCATCAGCGCCGTCGAGATATTGCGCGGCCCCGACCACATGGCGATGCGGATGCCGTCCGTGGTTGCGTCGTTATGGGCAGGTGGTGCAGTCATCCGGAGAAGAAATCTTTGTTGCTTGCAGGAGTCGGGCCCCCTTCGGCCTTGAAGAGCGCGGCGTCTCAGAAGGCTGCGGAGACGAAACGGCCAACATTGATCATGTTTGAGCGAAAGCGAGTTGGATCAATGTTAGTGGAGGTAAAGCGGCCTTCCGCCGCGCTCTTCACCGCCGCGATCTTTTTCAGTTCGTTTTTGGATCTAGCCAAAAACGAACGCCCCAGTCGAGTCATGAATGACAACCCTTGGTATCCGGTAATCCCACAGATCAGAACCAGCCGTCACCCGCTCATCGGAAAGGCCACAGCGAGCAGCAGCACAATCACCAACCCCGTGAGCGACATCACCGTATTCACGGCGGACCATGTCTTGAACGTCTCGGCCTGCGAGATGCCGGCCACCTCGCTCACGATCCAGAAGCCGCTGTCGTTGTACCACGAGAACATGAGCCCACCGGTGCCCACGGCCAGCATCATGTACACGGGATGGACGGCCAGCGACGCGGTGAGCGGCGCCATCATGGACGCGCCGGTGAGCACGGCCACCGTGCCCGACCCCTGCGCGATGCGGATGACGCCGGCGATGAGCCAGCCCGTGATGAGCAGCGGGATGCCTACCGCCGCGAGCGTGTCGGCAAAGTATTGCCCGACGCCCGCCGTGCGCAGCAGCGCGCCGAACGCCCCGCCCGCCGCCGTGATGGCGATGATGTTGCCGCCGCTCTTCAGCGCCTCCGTCAGTTCGCGGCTGAAATCGGACGCCGAGAAGGCGCTCATCCGAAAGTACGTGAGCGCGGCGACGGCCGCCGCCAGCGTGAGTGCAATGTTGGGATCGCCGACGAAGCCAGTGAAGGCCGCCAGCGCTTCCTGATCGGGAGCGAGCGCATCGACGAGCGTGTTCGACGCGATGAGCACGACGGGCAGCCCGATCGGCAGGAGCGCCTCACCGAGTGGCGGCAGCTCGTCCATTGTGGTGGACGCTTTCTCACGGAGCGCCTCGGCGGTGGAGCCCATCGCCTCGCGCAGCGGGATCGTCATCCGATGATCGATCCAGCGCCCGTAGATGATGCCGGCCACCAGCGAGATCGGCAGCGCCACGAGCGCGCCCATCAGGATGGCGAGGCCGAGGTCGACGCCCAGTTCGTCGGCCATAGCGAGCGGGCCCGGCGTGGGCGGAACCAGCATGTGCGTCGCGAGCGCGCCGGCCGACAGCACGGACACGTACAGCGTGAATTTCGTCCCGGTCCGGGCGTACATCGACCGGCCGAGTGGCGCGAGCAGGTAGAACACGTTGTCGACGAAGACAGGGATCGACAGCACGTAGCTGCTGCCGAGGAGCGCAAACTCGGACCGCTCGTCGCCCGTGCGCTGGAGGAAGGCGCGCACGATGCGCTCGGCGGCCCCGCTGTCCATCAGGCTTTTCCCGATGAGCGCCGCCATCAGGATCGGGATGCCGATGGCCACCATCACGTCGCCAAACGCCTGCGCCGTTTCCGCCGGCACGTCGCGGAATGCGATGGCGGGCGTTGCGATGCCCACCCCAAACGCCGCAATGATGAGCCCCACGAACGCCGGCAGCTTCAGCCGCACGAGCAGCCCAATGACGAGCACGAGGCCGACGGCGAACGGGACCAACGGATGGCTGAGCACGGTCAGCTTGGAGGCTAGAGGTTTGAGAATAGAGAATAGAACATGGCAGGTCGCGACCGCATCGCGGATCCTGAACGCCCCCTCAAGTTATGGACAGGGTACTTATTTTCAAGACAAAGCAAGACGTCACCGACCGATGCGCAAATCAGATGGCGGCCATACGCAGCTTTCGTGACCTAAACACATACCAACGCGCCCTGGAAGAGGCGGAAGTAATTTTCCTTCTCACGCGTTCCTTTCCCAAGGAGGAAAAGTATGCGCCCACGGATCAAATCCGTCGCTCCTCACGGGCGGTCGGTGCACTGCGTGCTGAAGCATGGGCGCGGCGACGTTATCGGGCCGCCTTTGTCAACAAGATAAACGCCGCGCTCGGTGAAGCGATGGAGACGCAGGCCTGGCTCGATCATGCCCAGCGGTGCGGATACATCTCAGACGAAAAGCACGCCGCACTCGACACGAACTGGCAAGAAATCGGAGGCATGCTAAACCGCATGATCCAGCGAGCCGACAGCTTCTGCCCCTAATCCTCCATCCTCCACCTTCTATCTTCAATCCTCCATCCTCCATCCTCTCCCGCTCACCCATTCCGCAGCCGCCGGTACGTTTCCTCCAGATCGACCATCGGTGCGGGGTAGTCTTCGCCAATGACGCAGCCGGCATCCTCTTGCTCGGCGCGGGACATCGTGTGGGGCTCGTGGATTGTGCCCGTAGGCACGTCGCGCAGCTCGGGGAGCCAGTGGCGGACGTAGTCGCCGTCGCCATCGTAGCGCTTGGCCTGCTTCACGATGTTGAAGTACCGGTCGCGCGGGTCGTTGCCCACGCCGGCGTTGTAGGCCCAGTTGCCCCAGTTGCTCGTCACCTCGTAATCGACGAGCCGCGACTCGAAGTAGCTCGCCCCCATCCGC
>JAAAPH010000394.1 GCA_009908415.1 Bacteroidota bacterium | reverse complement strand
AGGTCGAGTACCGCACGGCGCGCGACGCGGGCGGCGGGCGGTTGCGGGACGCGAGCCGGGCGTGGACCGTGCAATCTGACCTCACGTATCGCCCGAACTCATCGTACAACACGCAAGCACGCCTTGGCATTCGCAGTCGTCGATTTACTGATTACTTTCGCCTCCAGGAGCAGCAGCAGGACCGCGAGTCAATCATCCTCCAGTGGAAGGGGACGGCGCGCCCCTTCGACCGTGCCGTAGAGGTCGAAGGCTTTTATGACGCCCTCACCGAGCGCACGCCGACGCAGCAGGAGATCTACGTCCGCACCGGCCCCGAGCTGGGGCAGTACGTGTGGACCGACGCGAACGACGACGGCATCATCCAACTCGGCGAGTTCGTCCCGGAGACGACGCCGAACGAGGGGACGTACGTCCAGCGCTTCGTCCCGTCGGATTCCCTGACGCCCGTTGTCAACGTGCAGGCCCGCCTTCGCTTGCGGACCGACGCGGGGCGGCAGTGGCGGGACGCCTCGACGTGGTGGAAGCAGGCACTGGCTGCCACGACGACACAGACCACGCTGGAGGTCCGCGAAAAAAACCGCTCGTCGGATCTGGGGGCGCTGTACCGGCTCAACCAAAGCGTCTTCCGCCAGGAGGGGTTGACGCTGGATGGGCAGGTGCGCATCGGGCAGGACGTGTTCCTCTTCCGCCGTGCAGCAGCGTATGGGCTTGATGTCTCGTTCGATCAGCTACGCGGATTGAGTGAGCGGGCCGCGGGTCTGCGAACACGCTTTCGCTCGACGTGGACCGCCACCGGTCGCGTGCGCTTCGGGCCGTCGTGGAGCGGCGAACTGACCGGCGCGCATCGGATCGACCGGTCGACGAGCCGCGCGTTTGCGTCGCGCAGCTTCGCCATCGAAAGTATTGAACTCCAGCCCACGGTGACCTACCGCCCGGGCCGGTCGGGGCGCGTGACGACCGAACCGAGCTGGGCCTGGAAGCGCGACGCGATCGGGCCACGCACGGCGCGCGTGGTGAAGGTGCCGATCGAAGTCCGATGGGGCCGGGCGAGCCGGTTCGAACTCACCGGGCGCCTAGAGGCGGCTGATATCCGACTCAACGGGGCGGCGACGGGCCTGGCGCGCTTCGAACTGACCGACGGGCGCGGCGCCGGGACATCGTACCTGTGGCGCCTGAGCGGACAGTACCGCTTCTCCGATCGGCTCCGCGCCACGTTCTCCTATGACGGCCGCGCCCCCGCCGATGCGCCCACCATCAACAGCGTCCGCATGCAGATGAGCGCAAGCTTTTAGTCTTGCTGACGGAAGGCGTCGGTTGTAAGAGCCCGCTCCGCGAAGCGGGTAAAGTCGGTGAGATGCTCTCCAATGATCGCCTTCACGACATCCAAGTTCAGCTTTTGGTATTCGTGGATAGCGATATTGCAAAACCCAACCATGCGCATGAGCCGGTCGCCCAACTCGTCATCGAGCAGCCCGGCTTCGGTAAGGAGCGCGAAGGCGTCGCGGCTTTCCTGGGGTGGACCGAGGTCATGGAGGCGAACGACGTGCATCGCGAGATCGATGGCTGCTTGACAGGCCCGCTGGATGTTGAGAATCATCGCGTCCTGCCGCGTAATGTCCTGCCGCGTAATGTCCTGCCGCGTAATGTCGTCATAGAGATTACGCGCATCGCCGGCGTACTCGTCACGAACGCGTTGAACGCACCGCTCGATGGTGGCCGACTTGTTGACGAGCATATCATCGACCATAGACGCGGCCCCGCTTGCGGATGTCATCCAGGATGCCGGCCCGCTCCTCGTTGAGCAGCGCGT
Source organism: Bacteroidota bacterium (assembly GCA_009908415.1). Taxonomy (GTDB): domain Bacteria; phylum Bacteroidota; class Rhodothermia; order Rhodothermales; family Salinibacteraceae; genus JAAAPH01. The sequence continues at coordinate 3,569 of JAAAPH010000394.1, read as the reverse complement.
AGGCCGAGTAGGTGTGCACCTCGAACGCCTGCCGCGCCGCCCGGTCAGACGCGAAGAGAACGGTACCTGTGCTCACCACCTGCATGCGCATGACCGTGGAGGCGGATCGCAGGTCCACGAGGTCCACGTCACGCCGCAGCGCGATGCTCAGGTCCTGCTCCAGGTCCCACCGGGTCGGTGCGGGAAGCGGCGCCGGTGGGAGGACAGCCAGGTCGAGGTCACTCTCGGCGTGGGTCGACCCGGTGCCGGATGAGCCGAACCGGTACACGGCCCGCACATCCGGCACCACGGCCTGGATGAGAGTCACAATCTGGTTCCGGTCGGCGTCATCCATGAATCCATCCAGATTGAGCGAAGAAGGCCGCAGCGCCTTCCGTCTGATGAGAACCCGGCTACCATCCGTTCTGGCCCGGGTCTGCCCGCGCGTGGCCTGGCTACTCGGCGCCGACGGTCTGCTGGGGCTCCGGCTCGGCGAACTCGTCGTACTCCTCGCGGCGGATAGCGACCCCGGCCTCGGAGAGCTTCTGCTGAAGGTCTTCGTATCCGCGGTCGAGGTGGTAGATCCGCAGTACGTGCGTGTCGCCCTCGGCAATCATGCCAGCCAACACGAGCGAGACGCTCGCGCGCAGGTCGGTGCTCATCACCTTGGCGCCTTTGATGGGGCCGCCGCCGTGCACCGTGGCCGTGTTGCCCTTCACCGACACCTCCACGCCGAGGCGCTGCAGTTCCGGGATGTGCTTGAAGCGGTCGTCGTAAATCGTATCGGTAACGGTGGCCGTGCCGTCCGCGCAAGCGAGCAAGACGGTCCACTGCGCCTGCAAGTCCGTCGGGAAGCCCGGGTAGACGCCCGTCGTGATGGAGACCGGGTTCAGCGTGTCGGGGGCAGCGACGGTCACCACGTCGGGCTCGTACTCGACGTGCGCACCCGTCTCCGCGAAGGCCTCCTTGAAGGCATGGCCGAGGTGCTCGTGATCGCCTTCGGTGATACGAATCGGGTCGCCCGGCTTGCCGGCGATGGCGGCCGCAATCATGAAGGTGCCCAGCTCGATCCGGTCCGGCGTGTTGCGGAAGGAGATGGCATCGAGTGCGTCGACGCCCTGGATTTCGATGGTGCGCGTGCCGAGCCCGTCGATCTGCGCCCCCATCGTCTTGAGCGCCTCGCCAAAGGCCACGACATCGGGCTCCATCGCCGCGTTCTCGATCCGCGAACCGCCGCGTGCCGTCACGGCGCCCAGCAGCAGGTTGATGGTGGCGCCCACGCTGGACGGCTCCAGCCGGAACGAGCCGCCTTCGAGGCGCCCGCTCGGCGTCGTGGCCACGACGTAGCCTTCATCCAGCTCGATGTTCGCGCCGAACGCCTTCATGCCCTGGATGTGAAGGTCGACGGGGCGGGGGCCCCAGGCGCAGCCGCCGGGCATCGAGACGCGGGCGCGGCCGCAGCGGCCCACCAGCGCGCCCAGCATGTAGAACGAGGCGCGCATCTTCTTGACCAGTTCGTAGGGCGCCTCCGGATAGTTGATGCGCGAGGCATCCACCTGCAGCCGGTTCGTGTCGGCATCGAACTGGACATCGGCCCCGCTGATGCGCAGCACGTTCGAAAAGGTGTGCACGTCGCGCAGGCTCGGGACGTTCTCGATCGTGGTCGTGCCCTTGGCGAGGAGCGTAGCCGCCATGAGGGGCAGCGCCGTGTTCTTTGAGCCGCTTACGGGAAGCGTACCCTGAAGCGGCTGTTGGCCGTGAATGACGAGCTTATCCATGGGGATAGAGGAAAAAAGGGTGAGAGCAGATTGTACAGAATTTTACGGTTGAACCCGGTCGTCGCGCACCTGCAGCGCTGTTAGCAACACTCGCTGGCACCAAGCTTCAACATAGGGGGTAGTCCGTGCGAGATCCACTACGCGAACTGCTTCGGACGGATACATCCGGTACGGGACACATACGGAGACGTTCAGGCAGCGATCGCCCTTTGAGAAACTGATGCACTAGGAATCAGCCGCCCAGCTTTTGCGTTGGGAGTAAGGCCTTTTTCGTATGGTACACGTCGCGGGTTTCCGCCATTGATCAGCAGCAAATATCATGCAACAGGTGTACATGGACCACGCGGCCACGACGCCTCTCGACGAACGTGTGCTGGAGGCCATGCTGCCGTATCTAAAAGAGCACTTCGGGAACGCCTCCTCCGTCCACGCGCGGGGGCGGAAGGCGCGCTTCGCCGTGGAAGCGAGCCGTGAGCGTATTGCGGGGCTCATTGGGGCCGAACCGGGCGAGATTGTTTTTACCAGTGGCGGGACCGAAGCAGATAATCTCGCCCTCAAGGGCGTGCTCCAGCAGCGCCAGCAGCAACAGGGGGCGCGCGGTCACCTGATTACGTCGGCCGCCGAGCACGAAGCCGTCTTGCGTCCCGCCGAAGCACTGTCTGATGCCGGCTGGCCGGTCACGATTCTCGACCCCGGCCCGCACGGAGCCGTGACGCCCCACCAGGTCACGGAAGCCTTTCGACCCGACACCGTGCTGGTCTCGCTCATGCACGCCAACAACGAGACGGGCGTGCTGACCCCGATCGAGGAAATTGCTGCCGTCTGCCGGAAGCACGATGTATTGTTGCACTGCGACGCGGTACAGACGGCCGGCCTCTTGCCGCTGAACGTGAACGACCTCGGCGTCGATTTGCTGTCGATGTCCGGCCACAAATTCTACGGCCCGAAGGGCATCGGCGCGTTGTACGTCCGGGGGGGCGTGGACCTGGATCCGCTGGTCGAGGGCGGTTCGCAGGAGCGCAAGCGCCGCGGCGGCACCGAAAACGTCGCTGCCGTGGTGGGCTGTGCCGAAGCCCTTGCCCTCGCCGTCGACGAGGCCGCCGCCCGGGCCGAACGCATCCGTTGTTTGCAGCGTCGCCTCACGCATGGCCTGCAGGACCGGCTGGGAAATGCGATGCAGTTGAACACACCCCTCGATGACGCGCCGGTCGCGCCGCACATCGTGAACCTCTCCTTTCCGCCGCACGAGGAACAGCCCATGGACGGTGAGATGCTGCTGCTCAATCTCGACATGCAGGGCGTGCACGCCTCGGCCGGATCCGCCTGCACGAGCGGGGCGCTGGAGCCCAGCCACGTGCTCTCGGCCCTCGGCCTGCCACGAGCGACGGCCTCAGCAGCAGCGCGTTTTTCGCTGGGCAAGGACACCACCGAAGAGGAGGTCGACTACGTCATTGAAACGTTGGAGACGGTCGTGCAACGGATGCGACGGTAGCTGGGGGGCAGTGCGGGGTCGAGGGGTATCGTAAAGGCCTGGATCGAAGAAGCGGGGGACAAGGAATCCATGCGACGCGAAGCGGCCCCGATAGGGGGTCCTTCGGCGCCTTATCGCTTCCACCATTCGTAACCCGAAACAAGCCGAGCACCTCACACCTGCCCACCTGAAACCGTGGATCCCTCACCGCCCCATACGTCCGGACGCCCAGCCTACTCCCACTCGGCGCTCATCGTGTTTGCCAAGCATCCCGAGCCCGGCCGCGTCAAAACGCGCCTTAGCCCGGTCCTGTCCCCGCATGAATCGGCTCGGCTCTATCG
>JAAAPH010000164.1 GCA_009908415.1 Bacteroidota bacterium | reverse complement strand
ATTTTCTCGGAGCGCATCAATCGGCTCACCGATCACTTGAAAGATCATCCGAACGACCACTCCACCCGGCACGGCCTGATGAAGCTCGTTGGCAAACGTCGCCGGCTGCTGAACTACCTCCAAGACAATAAGATCGAACGCTACCGATCGATCATTGAAGAACTCGGGCTCCGCAAATAGGGGCCTACCTACGGCGGCATCCCTCTGAGGGCGTGTCGCCGTTCGTATATGATGGCCCTCCGAAGCCCTGCAGCCGGTTATCGGCTGCCCCCTGCACTGCTGACTGCAATTAGACTGACTGAGAGACCACACGATGCCAGAAGCAATTACTCAAGAGATCGAATACGCCCCCGGCAAAACCATGTCGATCGAGACGGGGCGGCTCGCGAAGCAAGCGAATGGATCGGTCGTCGTCCGCCTGGGCGACACCATGGTACTGTCCACGGCCACCCTGTCGGATAGTATTAAAGAGGGCACCAACTTCTTTCCGCTCACCGTCGACTACCGCGAGAAGTTTGCGGCTGGCGGCAAGGTGCCCGGCGGCTTCATTAAGCGAGAAGGCCGCCCCACCGACAAGGAGACGCTGACGGCGCGCCTCATCGACCGGGCCATCCGTCCGCTCTTTCCGGATGGGTTTTACAACAGCGCCCACATCGTCAACTATGTCGTTTCGGCGGATGAGCGGCACGACGCGGATGTGGTGGCCGGCGTCGGCGCCTCGGCGGCGCTCATGCTCTCCGGGGCCCCCTTCGACGGGCCGATCGCCGAGGTGCGTGTGGGCCGGGTCGATGGCGAGTACATCGTGAATCCCACGATGACGGAGACCGAAGACAGCGACATCAACCTCATCGTCGCCGGGAAAGAAGATTCCATCGTGATGGTGGAAGGCGAAATGGATGAGGTCAGCGAAGAGGAGATGGTCGATGCGCTCGACGTGGCGCATGATGCCATCAAGAAGCTCTGCTGGGGCCAGAAGCAGCTCGTCGAGAAGTACGGCGGCCCGAACGCGTTCGAGTACGAGACCATCACGCCGGACGAGGAGCTTGTGAACCGTGTGGCCGAGGTCGTGGGCGATCAGATCGACGACCACATCCATCAGAAGTACGAGAAAGAAGCCTTCTACGCGCGCGTCAGCGACATCAAGGATGCCGCCGTCGAAGCGCTCATCACGAACGGCGACCTCGATGAAGAGATGACGGGCGAGGTGCGCGAGGCCGTCTCGATGGTTGAGCAGCGCCGCATGCGCGAAATGGTGCTCGCCGAAGGCAAGCGTCTCGACAACCGCCGCCTCGATGAGGTCCGGGCCATCTGGACCGACACCCACTATCTGCCGCGCGTGCACGGCTCGGCCGTCTTCACCCGTGGGGAGACGCAGGTGCTCGGGTCCGTGACGCTGGGCACGAGCAAAGACGTACAGCCGGTGGACGAGGTGTTCACTGATGTCGACAAGACGTTCTTCCTGCACTACCGCTTCCCGCCGTTCTGCGTCGGCGAGGCCAGCTTCCTCCGCGGTCCGAAGCGGCGTGAGATCGGGCACGGCATCCTGGCTGAGCGGGCGCTCAAACCGGTCATCCCGGGCCAGGATGAATTCCCGTACACGATCCGCGTAAACGCCGAGGTGCTGGAGTCGAACGGCTCCTCATCGATGGCGAGCGTTTGTGCCGGCAGCCTCGCCCTCATGGACGCGGGCGTGCCGATCAAGAAGCCGGTGGCCGGGATCGCCATGGGCCTCATCACCGATGGCGACCGCACCCAGATCTTGACCGACATCCTGGGCACCGAGGATCACCTCGGCGACATGGACTTCAAGATCACGGGCACGCGCGACGGCATCACGGCCTGCCAGATGGACATCAAGATCGCCGGCCTGCAGCGCGAGACGTTGCTGAAGGCGCTGAAGCAGGCTCGTCAAGCCCGCAGCGAGATCCTTGACACCATGCACGAAGAGCTGGCCGAGCCGCGCGCCGAACTGTCGCGCTTTGCGCCGCGCCTTACGAAGCTCACGATCGATCCCGAGCACATCGGCGCGGTCATCGGCCCGGGCGGCAAGATCGTCAAGAGCATCCAAAACGAGACGAACACGCAGGTTACCGTCGACGAAGAAGACGGCGTCGGCATTGTCACGATCGCCGCGAAAGACCAGAAAGGTGCCGAGGCGGCCATCGAACGGATCAAGCAGATCGTGGCGGAGCCCGAAGAGGGCGAGGACTACGAAGGCACGGTCCGCGCCGTGAAAGGCTTCGGGGCCATCGTGGAGATCATGCCCGGTAAGTCCGGTCTGCTCCACATCTCTGAGCTCGACCACGGCTACGTCGAGAATGTCGAAGACTACGTCAAGGTCGGTGACAAGGTGAAGGTCCACCTGCTCGAAGTCCGCGATGACGGCAAGCTGCGCCTGACGCGCATGCCGTTCGTCGACGATCCCAAAGACAGCAACGGGCGGAAGAGTTAACGCCGCGCTACGTTGATTGGAAACACCCAAAGGCGGGGGCCCTTCGGCTCTCGCCTTTGGCATACTACATGCCAGTGACTAGATTGGGAGGGAGGCCGCTAGTCCCTTATCAACAGCATCTAACCTCATGAACATCCTCGTAACGGGAGGCGCCGGCTTCATCGGCTCGCACGTGACGGACGCCCTTCTCGATCAGGGCCACACCGTGCACGTGCTGGACGACCTGTCCACAGGCCGCGAGGCAAACGTTGCCGCCGCTGCCCCGCTGCATCAGTTCGACATCCGCTCGGATCAGGCGTCGGCGCTCATGGAGCGGGAGGCGTTCGACGTGCTCGTCCATCACGCCGCGCAGATGGATGTTCGCGCGTCCGTGGCCGACCCCAGCTTTGACGCCGACGTGAACGTCCGCGGCTTCCTCAACCTGGCTGAAGCCGGGCGGAAGAACGGGCTCAAAAAGATTATCTTCGCCTCGACGGGCGGCGCCATCTACGGCGAGCCGGACTACACGCCGCAGGACGAAGAGCATCCCGTCCGCCCGCTCTCACCGTATGGTATCACGAAACTGTGCACGGAAAAGTACCTGTACTTCTACCAGCAGCAGTACGGCCTCGAGTACGTCGCACTGCGCTATGCGAACGTGTACGGCCCGCGCCAGAATCCGCACGGAGAGGCCGGCGTCGTCGCGATCTTCACGCAGCGCATGCTGAAGGGCGACCAGCCAATCATCAACGGCGACGGCAAGCAGACCCGCGACTACGTGTACGTGGGTGACGTCGTGCGGGCCAACCTGGCTGCGCTCGACTACGACGGCTCGGGCGTCTTCAACGTGGGCACCGGCGTCGAGACGGACGTGAACGAGCTCTTCCAAACGATCCGCGACCTGACGGGCGCCGACATCCCGGAGGAACACGGCGAGGCCAAGCCCGGCGAGCAGCAGCGCAGCGTGCTCGGCTACGCGACCTCTGAGCAGGAGCTCGGCTGGACGCCGCAGGTCGATGTGAGCGAGGGGCTGGCGCGCACAGTCGACTGGTTTGAGCAGAAGGACGTGCGGGCGGACGCGTGAGCTCATTGGGTCATGGCCGATTGGAGGCGGCAATGATCTTGATGATTGAATGACTGATCAGCCAGTCGAGAACCGTCCATCCGCGCACTTTAGAACGCCGAACCCTAAACGCCGAACCCTGAACCCGAAACGCACCACCGCGCATGTACCGCGTCCAACTGCAGCAGTTCGAGGGGCCCATGGACCTGCTGCTGTTCTTTATTAAGCGGGACGAGATCGACATCTACGACATTCCGATTGCCCAGATCGCGGATGAATACCTGGCGTACGTGCGCCTGCTGGAGCAGATCGACCTCGATGGCGTCGGCGATTTTATCTACATGGCTGCGCTGCTCATCAACATCAAGGCGCGGATGCTCCTTCCGAACCAGGAGGTCGATGACGAGGGGGAGCCCATCGATCCGCGTCAAGAGCTCGTCGAGCGCCTGTTGGAGTACGTGCGGTTCAAGGAAGCGGCCAGCCAACTGGAGACCCAGGCCTACCAGCGGGCCGAGCACTTCACCCGTGGCGAAGCCGCCTCGGAGCGGGACATGCTGCAGGAGAAGCATGAGCCGGAGGTAGCCGATTCGCTCTACGACTTGGTCACGGTGCTCGGTGACATGCTGCGGACGGCGCCGGACGATGCCGACCCGGTGCACGAAGTGGAGCCGCACCAGTACTCCATTGAGGAGCAGCAGCGCTACGTGTTCGACCGGCTCGACACCGGGCGTCCCGTGTCATTTCGCTCGCTCGTGCACGAGCGCGCCAAGGCCTTCGTCATCGCCACCTTTTTGGCCGTGCTGGAAATGGCGCGGCAAGGCCATGTGCACGTGCTCATCGAATCCTCGCGGATGGACTTCCAGTTGCAAAAGCAAGAGGGGGTGTCGTTGACCGATGTGCAGCCGGCCGCGCCACCCAACGGCACCGAGATGCCCTAGCCCGTTCCTGGTCTGCGCACGAATGTATTGCTGATTGACTTGTCATGACGAGCACGAACGGACATTCCCCCGACGCCGACGAAACGTCGTCCTCGGACGCACACAACCTGTTGCAGGTGGCTGAGGCCGTTATTTTTGCCGCCGACGACCCAGTCCCCCCGTCGCGCATTGCTGATATCGTCGCGGAGGTGACGGGGCAGGCGCCGCCGGAGGAGTCCACCGTCCGCGAGGTGGTTTCTACGCTGAACGACGCCTACGCTGAGGCAGGGCGCGCCTTCGAGATCCATGAGTGGGGCGGCGGCTACCGGATGGCCACGCGCACCGAGCTCTCGCCCTTCGTCAAAGCCCTCTTCGGGCAAGAACAGGAAAAGAGCCTCTCGCGCTCGCTCATGGAAACGCTCGCCATCTTGGCATATCGGCAGCCCGTGACGCGGCCGGAGGTCGACTTCATCCGCGGTGTGAACTCGGACTATGCCATTCGCAAGCTACTGGAGCTGGGCCTGGCCGATGTGAAGGGGCGCAGCGAGTCCCTCGGGCGCCCGCTTCTGTACGGCACCACGACACGGTTTCTTGAGCAGTTTGGGCTGAACAGCCTGGACGACCTGCCGTCGCTCCGTGAAATCGAAGAATTGCTCGACGAGCCGCACTTCGACGAGGAGCGTGCCCAGCTGCTCGCCCTGAAGGGCGACGGGGCGTCGATCAACGGCAAAGACGCGTCCGATATTCCATCCAATGGACATGAGGATTCATAGCCTTTGAATGCCCGGTCGGGCACCGCATCCCCGCCCTCCGCTTATAATTCCTGGTATCACCCGCTTTAACAACGCACACGCGCTCCATCGATGGCCTCGTCTTCGGACCGAAACAATCCGCATGCGTCGAGCGACCGGAAGGGCATGCGCATCAACAAGTATATTGCCCATGCCGGCGTCTGCTCGCGCCGCGACGCCGACACGCTGGTGGAAC